>NZ_BAAJMD010000006.1:0-218859 GCF_057548395.1 Halopseudomonas sp. 4NH20-0008 | reverse complement strand
TAGTTACGTCAACAAGGCATCGACCCGTTCTCTTGGCACTGATCTTTCTGTCCGCCGATACCCTGGGTTGTGGCACACTATCGGCAATCAATTACAGGGAACGCCGCAACGCATGGCTCTGATACTGGGCATTGACCCCGGCTCGCGCACGACCGGCTTTGGACTGGTGCGCGAAAGCGCCGGCCGCTGCGAGTACGTTACCTCGGGCTGCATCCGGCTGGGTGGCGGCCCGTTTCCCGAACGCTTGAAGCTGATCTTCGAAGGCTTGAGCGAGCTGATTGCCACGCATCAGCCGCAGATTCTCAGTATCGAGCAGGTGTTTCTGGCGCGTAATCCGGATTCTGCCCTGAAGCTCGGACAAGCCCGGGGCGCGGCGATTGTCGCGGCGGTACATGCCAACCTGCAGGTGCATGAATACACTGCCAGGCAGATCAAGCAGGCTGTTGTCGGTACCGGGGCCGCCGACAAGACCCAGGTTCAGCATATGGTGACGCAGTTGCTGGGCCTCTCGGGCGCGCCGCAGTCTGATGCCGCCGATGCACTCGCCGCTGCGCTATGCCATGCCCATTCCAGCGCTTTGACCGCGCAGTTGGGCGGCGGTGTGCTGGGTTTGCGCAGTGGCCGGGTGCGGCGGCGCTAAAGCTAAAGATAAAGACAGGAGAAGGGTGTGATCGGACGTCTTAAAGGGGTTCTGCTGGAAAAACAGCCACCGCATATTCTGCTTGATGTGCAGGGCGTGGGTTACGAGCTGGAAGCGCCCATGAGCACCTTTTATGATCTGCCGGTACTGGGTGAGCAGGTCACCTTGCACACCCACATGGTGGTGCGCGAGGATGCTCAACTGCTATACGCCTTTGCTGACAAGCGCGGTCGTGAGCTGTTCCGTGAGCTGATTCGTCTTAACGGCGTGGGGCCCAAGCTGGCACTGGCGCTGATGTCCGGTCTGGAGACCGATGAGCTGATTCGCGCCGTACAGGCCCAGGATACCAGCGCACTGGTACGCGTACCGGGGGTCGGCAAAAAGACAGCCGAGCGGCTGCTGATCGAGTTGCGTGATCGCTTCAAGGCCTGGGAAGCCTTGCCGGGCAGCGTCAAGCCTTTGTCCGGCGTGGCCTCAGTGGCAACGCCCGTTTCGCAGACGGGAGATGCCGTCAGTGCGCTGATCTCCCTCGGTTACAAGCCGCAGGAGGCCAGTCGCGCCGTGGCGGCGGTGGAAGAAGACGGATTGAGCAGCGAAGAGTTGATCCGCCGTGCCCTCAAGGGCATGGTGTAATTATGCCAAGAGCCTACGGATAACCCCATGTTGGAAGAAGATCGACTGATTGCCGCCAGCCCGCGCCAGCAGGAAGAAGTCATAGACCGGGCAATACGGCCCTATCGGCTGGAAGACTATATTGGCCAGCCGACCGTGCGCGAGCAGATGGAGTTGTTTATCAAGGCCGCCAAGGGGCGTGGCGAGGCGCTTGATCATGTGTTGATTTTTGGCCCGCCGGGTCTGGGCAAGACCACCCTGGCCAATATCATTGCCCAGGAAATGGGTGTGAAGATCAAGAGTACCTCGGGGCCGGTGCTTGAGCGGGCCGGCGACCTGGCCGCCATGCTGACCAGTCTTGAAGCTGGCGATGTGTTGTTTGTCGACGAGATTCACCGCTTGTCGCCGGTCGTCGAGGAAATCCTTTATCCGGCCATGGAGGATTATCAGCTGGATATCATGATCGGCGAAGGCCCGGCGGCGCGCTCGATCAAGCTGGAGTTGCCACCCTTTACTCTGGTGGGCGCCACCACCCGCGCCGGTATGCTGACTAATCCTCTGCGTGATCGTTTCGGTATCGTGCAGCGTCTGGAGTTTTATGGAGTCGAGGACCTGGCGACCATTGTCAGGCGCTCGGCCGCGATTCTTGGCTTGAATCTGGACCCGCATGGCGCCCTGGAGGTTGCCCGCCGCTCACGGGGCACACCGCGGATCGCCAATCGGCTGTTGCGCCGGGTCCGGGATTTTGCCGAAGTACGCAGCTCCGGCGTGATCAGCCGGGAGGTGGCGGATCAGGCATTGAACCTGCTGGATATTGACGACAAGGGCTTTGATCATATGGATCGGCGCCTGTTGCTGGCCATGATCGACAAGTTCGATGGCGGCCCGGTGGGTATCGACAGCTTGGCGGCGGCGATCAGTGAGGAGCGCAATACTATCGAGGATGTGCTTGAACCCTTTCTGATCCAGCAGGGTTATATCACCCGTACGCCACGCGGGCGCATGCTGACCCGGCATGCCTATCAGCACTTTGGTCTGAATCTGCCAGCAAAAATGAATCCGAACGTCGGGGACCTTTTTGCCGATGAGGGTGGTCAGACCGAGCAGTGAAAAAAATACTTGGTTTTTAGCTGGGGAAGTACTATGCAAAGCGCCAACTTGGCTCTACATTATGCGCGCTGACAATTCAGGGCCGCCATTCGAGCTTAGAGCCCGTGTCTACTTTGAAGATACCGATGCCGGCGGCATCGTCTATTACGTCAATTACCTCAAATTCATGGAGCGCGCCCGAACAGAGTTGGTGCGCTCATTGGGGTTTGACCAAAGCGTCTTGCAACGTGAAAACATCATTTTTGTCGTGCATTCGGTGGCCGCTCGCTATCACGCCCCTGCGCGTCTGGATGATGAACTTGTGGTGACGGTTGAGGTCTTGGAACTCAAGCGCGCCAGTATTCGCTTCCGCCAGCAGGTGAAACGGGCTGACGGTGAGTTGTTGTGTGAAGGTGAAGTGCTGGTGGCCTGTGTCTCGGCCGACAGGTACAAACCCCGGGCCATTCCGGCGGCATTGAGCGTCAAGTTCAGCAGCTGTCAGGCAGTGAGCGGTTAGATCAAGCAAGGAGAAGTGGCGAGTGCAAGCTGATCAAATGTCAATGTGGCACCTGATATCCAGTGCCAGTGTGCTGGTACAGCTGGTTATGCTGACCCTGGTAGCCGCATCTGTGGTGTCCTGGGTAATGATTTTCCAGCGCAGCAGCTTTCTGCGTGCCGCCAAGTCAGCATTGGATGGTTTCGAAGATCGCTTCTGGTCAGGTATTGATCTGTCAAAGTTATATCGCCAGATCACCGGCAACCCGGATAACAACTCCGGACTGGAACAGATCTTCCGTGCCGGTTTCAAGGAGTTTTCACGTATGCGCCAGCAGCCGGGTGTTGACCCGGATGCGGTAATGGACGCCGTACAGCGCTCCATGCGGGTGGCGATTTCCAAGGAAGAAGAGCGCCTCGAGCAGCATTTGCCCTTTCTCGCGACGGTCGGTTCCACCAGTCCCTATATCGGTCTGTTTGGCACAGTCTGGGGCATCATGAACTCCTTCCGTGGCTTGGCTACCGTACAGCAGGCCACACTGGCGACTGTAGCTCCCGGTATTGCCGAAGCACTGATTGCAACGGCTATTGGTCTGTTTGCTGCGATTCCTGCGGTAATTGCCTACAACCGTTTCTCTGCACGCTCGGAGATGCTGATCAGCCGGTATTACACCTTTGCCGACGAGTTCTCCAGCATCCTGCACCGTCGTGTTCACAGCAGCGAAGACTGATCGGGGGCTCTGATGCAGGTGCAAGGTAGACGCCAGAAACGCAAGCCGGTCGCTGAAATGAATGTCGTGCCTTATATCGACGTGATGCTGGTTTTGCTGGTTATTTTTATGGTCACCGCGCCCATGCTCAACCAGGGCGTCAAGGTTGACCTGCCGCAGGTGGCCAGTGAAATTTTGCCTTCGGACACCAATCAGCAGGTATTGACCCTGTCGGTACTGGCAGACGGCACCTATTACTGGAATCTGGGCGAGACGGTCGATACCGAAAACCAGACCGACAGTGCCGTCAGCCTGGAACAGATGTCTGAAGGGGTGACCAAGATCATCCGTGCGCGCCCTGACACACTGGTGTACATCCGTGGTGATCAGCAGGCCAATTACGGTGTGGTGGTGACCGCCATGGCGGCCCTGCAGCAGGCTGGCGTGCCCAATGTTGGATTGATTACCGAGGCGCCGTGAATACTCGCGAACAACCTCAGGTTCGGTCCGCCGGCTACGCAGCACCGCTGCTCAAGGCCCTGGCACTGCATTTGCTGGTGGCCATACTGCTGTTTGCCTCATTCAGCATCGCCCCGGAGTTTGAACCGGCGCGACCCATAGTGCAGGCTACACTGGTGCAACTGAATTCGAAGAGTCCGGCGACCACGCCAACCGACCAGAACATTGCCGGCGAAGCTGCTCGCACCTCAGCCCCCGCCCATGAGGCAGAGGAGTTGCGTCAGCAGCAGCAACGGCAGCAGGAAGCACAGGAGGCAACAGCCCGGGCCGAACAGCAACGCCAGGCTGATGCCGCCGCTGCAGCTGCTGCGGCAGCGGCGGCCAGAACTGAAGCCCAGCAGCGCGAGGCCGACGCACAAAAGCAGGCCGAGGCAGAGGCACAGCGGCGTGCCGATGCTGCAAGGCGGCTGGCGGCTGAAGAAGAAGCCAAGAAGCGTGCTGAGGAGGAGGCGGCCCGTCGGGCAGCTGAACAGGCACGTGCCCGTGAGGCGGAGCAGCGCGCCGCTGCCGCACGGCAGGCCGAGGCTGACCGTGAGGCGCGTGAACGTCGCGAACAGGAAGAGGCCCGAGCCAGGGCGCTGGCAGAATTGCTGTCTGACGAACCGCAGTATCAGCAGGCCCCGGCGGATCAGTTCGGGGACGAGGTGGCAGCCAGCTACGACGATCTGATTCGTCGCCTGGTTAGTGAACAATGGAGCAGGCCACCGTCGGCTCGCAATGACATGATAGTTACGATCACCATAAGCCTGCTGCCGACTGGTCAGATCACCAACGCCGTGATAGCGAACAGCAGCGGTGATCCAGGTTTTGATCAGTCTGCCGTGAGGGCAGTCCGAAATGTAGGCCGGATTCCGGAGATCCAACAATTGGCTCGCGAAAACCTGGCTATCTTTAACAGGGACTTTCGAGAATACGAGTTGCGTTTTAGAGCAGAGGATTTGTGATTCTGATGAAGATGTTGAAAATTTGGCTTACCGCAATCACGTTGATGCTGGTCGCACAGAATCTGTATGCGCAGCGCGTTATCGAGATTACCCGTGGCAACGACAAGGCAACGCCGATTGCCGTTGTCCCATTTGGCTGGCAAGGCGGCACGCCGTTGCCCGAGGATCTGGCACAGATCACCGCCAACAATCTACGCAATACCGGCATGTTCGCGCCCTTTGATCGGGCCAATATGCTCAGCTACCCGACCCAGGCGAGCGAGCTGTTTGCCCGGGACTGGAAAATCCTCGGGGTTGAGTATGTTGTCGTCGGACAAGTCATCAAGAGCGATCCGGCAGTTGACCGTTTTGAGGTGATATTCAGCCTTTACAATGTGCTGCGTGAAGAGGTTCTGCTGACACTCCGCACTCCCCCCCGCAGTCAGGCAGAGTTGCGTGATATGGCGCACCAACTGAGTGATCGAATATTTGAAGAGATCACGGGTATTCGTGGCGCCTTCGACACCAAGCTGGTGTATGTCGCAGCCGAGCGCTACTCGCCAACCAATACCCGCTTCACCTTGCAGGTGTCGGACTATGACGGTGCCCGTGCTCGTACCTATTTGCAGTCACGTGAGCCGATTCTGAGCCCCTCCTTTGCGCCGGATGGTCAGCGTATCGCCTATGTTTCCTTTGAATCGCGTCGCCCGGAAATCTATGTGCATTATATTCAGACCGGTCGCCGGGAGCGTATCACCAGCTTTGAAGGTCTGAACGGTGCACCTGCCTGGTCTCCAGACGGTGAGCACCTGGCCTTCGTGTTGTCGCGCGACGGCAACCCGGAGATTTACGTGATGAATCTGGCCAGCAAGCAGATGCGGCGGGTAACTAATCACTTTGCGATTGATACCGAGCCGGCCTGGATGGACAACGACACCATCGTCTTTACCTCGGATCGCGGCGGCCGGCCACAGGTTTATAAACAGGATCTCAGGACGGGCGTGTCCGAGAGGCTGACATTTGTCGGCAACTACAACGCCAATGCCAAACTGTCGGTGGATGGCCGTACCATGGTCATGGTTCACCGACAGGATGGTTATCGTAATTTTCAGATTGCCACGCAGGATCTTGAGCGCGGTAACCTGAGGGTCTTAACAGAAACGTCGTTAGATGAGTCGCCCACTGTTGCTCCTAACGGCACTATGTTAATTTATGCTACCCGTCAACAGGGACGGGGTGTACTCATGCTGGTATCTACCAACGGTCGTGCTAGGTCGGAGATTCCGACTCAATTCACTGACCTGCGCGTGCCATCATGGTCCCCATACCTGCCTTAGGGTGAAACAACACTAAACCATATGGGGTTTTCCAGGAGTTCTATGATGCAAGTAACTAAATTTGGCAAGTTTGCTGCGCTGGTTGTTGCCTTCGGCGTAATTGTTGGCTGTTCTTCCAAGGGCGGTGACACCGCTGGTACTGGCGCGGTTGATCCGAATGCCGGTTACACCAGCACCACTACCTCCTCTGACATGAGCGCAGAAGAAGCTGCACTGCGCGCTATCACTACCTTTTACTTCGAGTTCGACAGCGCTGATCTGAAGCCAGAGGCCATGCGCGCTCTGGATGTTCACGCCAAGGACCTGAAAGCCGCTGGCAACCGCGTTGTTCTGGAAGGCCACACTGATGAGCGTGGCACTCGCGAGTACAACATGGCTCTGGGCGAGCGTCGTTCTGCTTCCGTTCAGCGTTACCTGGTTCTGCAGGGCGTATCTCCTGCCCAGCTGGAACTGGTTTCCTACGGTGAAGAGAAGCCGGCTGCCATGGGTTCAAGCGAAGAAGCTTGGGCTCAGAACCGTCGCGTAGAACTGCGTAAGTAAGAGGTCGTATGAAGGGTCTCAGGGCGTTAACTACCTCAATCTTCCTGTTGTTGCCGTTGGCGGCAACAGCGCAGGTTCCGGTATACGAAGGCAGTGGGGGCGGTGCCTCTGTTGTTCAGAACCAACGCCCTGTGACCCAGACCGGGGCTGGCCTTTCGATGGAAGGCCAGCTCATGCAGCAGCTTTATCAGTTGCAGCAAGAGGTATCCATGTTGCGTGGCCTGGTTGAGGAGCAGGATCATCGCCTCAAAACCATGGAACGTGATCAGCTAGAGCGTTATCAGGATCTCGATCGTCGCCTGCAATCAGGTTCGGTTGCGACCTCTCAAAGTACGACCCCTGAACCGGCTGCTGGCAACAATGCCGAGCCCACTCAGACCGATTCTTCAGCGAGCGGAAATGGCAGCGCCCCAGTTGCAGCCGATCCCGAGCGCGAAAAACTGATGTATGACGCTGCTTTTGACCTGGTCAGACAGCGTGACTTTGATACCGCCATTCAGGCCTTTACGGCCTTTGTCCGCCGTTATCCGCAAAGTGACTATGCCGGTAACGCACAATACTGGCTGGGTGAGATTCACCTGGTACAGTCTGATCTGGAGGCTGCTGGACGAGCCTTTGCACTGGTCATCAGCCAGTATCCCGGTCACCGCAAGGAAGCAGACGCACTCTACAAGCTGGCTGATGTTGAGCGTCGGCTGGGCAATAACGACAAGGCCAGACAGCTGTATAACGAGGTGTTGAGCAAACATCCCGATACCTCTGCTGCCCAGTTGGCACGTCGCGATCTCGACAGCTTGAGCTGAACAGGCTCAGTTCCCCAGGCCAGTGACAGCACTGGCCGCTGCATTTTGCAGCGTGTTCCGCTACACTCCCTCGCACTCAATCCACGATATCCCAACTGCCCTCGGAACTCGTCTGATGTGGCACGGATATCCCAGTGGGCCTCTGCCTGTCTTGCAGTCCAGCCCGGGAAGCTTGTATGACCAGCCTGTTGTCGCAAACACTGCGCATCACCGAAATTTTCTATTCCATTCAGGGCGAAAGTCGCAGCCTTGGTCTGCCGACGGTCTTTGTGCGTCTGACCGGGTGCCCATTGCGCTGCCAGTACTGTGATACAGCCTATGCCTTCAGTGGCGGTGAGCTGCAGACGCTGCAAGCGATTCTGGCTGAGGTTGCGCGCTACGCGCCGCGACACGTCTGTGTGACGGGCGGTGAGCCCCTGGCCCAGCCCAATGCGATACCACTGCTGACTGCTCTGAGTGACGCCGGTTACGCGGTTTCACTGGAAACCAGTGGTGCGCTGGATGTCAGTGCGGTAGATGCCCGCGTTAGCCGCGTGGTGGATTTGAAAACGCCGGACTCGCTGGAGGTAGGGCGTAACCTGTACGGTAACATGGCCTTGCTCGGGCCGGAGGATCAGGTCAAGTTCGTGATTTGCAGTCGCGCTGATTATGACTGGGCGCGCTTCAAGCTGGACGAGTTGCAGCTACCTGGCCGGGTCGGCGAGATTCTGTTTTCCCCCAGCCATGGTCAGCTGGCGCCGCGGACCCTGGCCGAGTGGATCGTTCAGGACAATCTGCCGGTGCGCTTTCAGATGCAGCTGCATAAGTACCTTTGGAACGACGAGCCGGGACACTGATCGATGAAAACGGAAAAGAAGGCGGTAGTCCTGCTGTCAGGCGGACTGGACTCAGCCACCGTGCTGGCCATGGCTCAGGCGCAGGGTTACCTCTGCCATACCTTGAGCTTCGATTATGGTCAGCGTCATCGCGCTGAGTTGTTTGCGGCACAACGCCTGGCCGAGCATGCCGGCGTGCACGCGCACAAGGTAATAGGGCTGGATTTGGACGGCATGGGCGGTTCTGCCCTGACCGATGAGCGCATTGCGGTGCCGGAAACCCCGCAGCAGGGTATTCCGGTCACCTATGTGCCCGCACGCAACACGGTTTTTTTGGCGCTGGCACTGGGCTGGGCCGAGGTGCTTGATGCCCATGAGATCTTCATTGGAGTCAATGCGGTAGATTATTCGGGTTATCCGGATTGCCGTCCCGCCTTTATTTATGCCTTTGAGCAGTTGGCCAATCTGGCAACCCGGGCAGGGGTAGAAGGGGACGGATTTCGAATCCGCGCCCCGTTACAGGAGATGAGCAAGGCACAGATCATTGCCGCAGGTGTGCGTCTGGGTGTCGACTATAGTCTGACCGTATCCTGCTACCAGGCCGACGCTGAAGGGCGCGCCTGTGGTCGCTGCGACAGCTGTCGGTTGAGGTCGGCGGGCTTTGCTGCTGCCGGGGTGCCTGACCCGACTGCTTACGCCTGAATGATCCCTGTCTGAACTATCTGTGCTGGAGCAAAGGCATAAAAACTGAATTTTTTCTTGAGTTTATCTGTGAAATCAGTACTATAGCGCGCGTTCCGGGTCGTTAGCTCAGTTGGTAGAGCAGTTGGCTTTTAACCAATTGGTCGTAGGTTCGAATCCTACACGACCCACCACTTTCTTCGCTGTTCCCGGTTTCCTCCTGGTTTATTCAGTTTTTACCCCTTTCCCCTGGCTGATTTTGCACCCGTAAGTCGTGCTATTATGCGCGCCTAGCGATATTCACAGGATGACTGAGCATGTCACAGATCCCAGAGCGTCTGCTGGTTCAAGCCCATTTGGCTGCCAAGCAGGTTGCACCCCTGACCGAAACGGAGCAGGCGGATTACAAGGCACGCATTGCCAAGGCACTGAAAGCGCATAATGCGGTGCTGGTTGCCCATTACTATACCGATCCCTTGCTGCAGGCTCTGGCTGAAGAAACCGGTGGCATTGTTTCTGACTCGTTGGAGATGGCGCGCTTTGGCCGCGATCATGCAGCCACAACCCTGGTGGTGGCTGGTGTGCGCTTCATGGGCGAGACAGCCAAGATCCTCAGTCCGGAAAAACGTGTGCTGATGCCCACGCTGGAGGCCACCTGCTCGCTGGATATCGGCTGTCCGATAGAGGAGTTTTCCGCCTTTTGTGACCAGCACCCGGACCGCACCGTGGTGGTCTATGCCAATACTTCGGCGGCAGTCAAGGCACGGGCGGACTGGGTTGTTACGTCGAGTTGTGCGTTGCAGATTGTCGGGCACCTGATGGACAAGGGCGAAAAGATTCTATGGGCCCCCGACCAGCACCTGGGTAACTACATACAGCGTGAAACCGGTGCTGACATGTTGCTCTGGGAGGGCAGTTGTATTGTCCACGAGGAGTTCAAGGCCAAGGCTTTGCTGGATCTCAAGGCGGTGTATCCGGATGCGGCGATTCTGGTGCATCCGGAATCACCGCTGTCAGTTGTTGAACTGGCCGATGTGGTCGGCTCAACCAGCCAGTTGATCAAGGCAACCCAGACGCTGCCGAACAAGACCTTTATCGTGGCCACCGATCGCGGCATTTTCTATAAGATGCAGCAGGGCGCACCTGACCGACTCTTGATCGAGGCGCCCACCGCGGGTAATGGTGCGACCTGTCGCAGCTGTGCGCACTGTCCATGGATGGCCATGAATACGCTCCAGGCCATGCTGCACAGTCTGGAGGCGGGTACTAACGAGATTCAGGTCGATGCTGGATTGATTCCCAAAGCCGTCCAGCCGCTTGAGCGGATGCTCGACTTTACCCGTCAGGCCAGTCTCAGCGCACGTGGCAACGCTTGATCAGAAGCTCTTGAGCAGGGCTCTGTGGTTGCTCAGGTCCTGCATGCGGGTATTGATCCGGGCGGCCTGAACGTAATCATTGCCAGCGCGATCAAGGGCCAGCCCCAATTGCTCTTCAGCTTGATCCAGGTCACTGGTGAGCATGAAATATTCCGCCCTGGCCAGGTGCACGCCGAGTATGTTGCCGGCCAGGCCGCGAATTTCTGCGGCCAGATACCAGATATCCGGGTCATCAGCCCGCTGACGTGCCAACTGGTCGATGACCTTGGCCGACTCTGCGTGCCTGCCACTCCGTAACAGCAGGTCTGCCTTGGTTTGCAGTAAGGGGAAATTGTCCGGATTGACCTGCAGGCGAGACTCAATGCGCGCCAAAGCCTGATCCATTCGCCCAGCGCTGGCATCCAGCTCGGCAGCAGCCATAACCACCGGTACACTGTTGCCGCGCGTCTGCAGTAGCGGCTCAAGCACGCGACCTGCCTCCTCATACTGACCGACGCGAATCAGGGCCAGGGTTAAGCCATAGCGGGCTGCGACATGGTCGCCCTGATGCTCATCGAGTAGCGCTCGGAAACGCTGTGCAGCCAAACCAGGGCTTTGCTCGTGATGTAATTGCACTCGGGCGCGCATCATCTGGTAGTCGATGCTGTCGAGACGACCTTCGGCGGCCAGTTGTTCGGCACGATTGCGTGAATCGGCAATACGTGATTGGTTGACCGGGTGAGTCAGCAGGAACTCAGGCGGTGTCTGACTGAAACGACTGATGCGTGCCAGTCGCTCAAACATATTCGGCATGGCCCTGGGGTCATACCCGGCTTGCTGCAGATTGAGCAGGCCGACACGGTCAGCCTCTTGTTCGTTCTGCCTGGAAAAACGCCGCTGTTCCTGAATGGCAGCCGCCTGGGTTGAAGCCAGCGCGGCAAAGCCGGCGTCGCCACCCCCGGCCGCTGCCAGGATGACACTGGCCAGCATGGCGGTCATGACAGGGATACGCATGCGTTGTTGCTGTTCAAGATTGCGGGCGAAGTGACGTTGCGAGAGGTGAGCCAGTTCGTGCGCCATGACCGACGCAAATTCGGCCTCGGTCTGGGCATTCAGGAACAGTCCGCCATTGACCCCAATGACCCCGCCGGGCGCAGCGAAGGCGTTCAGTTGCGGGCTTTCTACTACCACAAAGGTCAGACGTCGATCAGTCAGCTGGCTGGTTTCAGCCAAACTGAAGACATGGCTTTCAACGTAGTCCTTGAGTAGCGGATCATCCATGGTCCGCACGGCACCCCGCAGCATGGAGACCCAGGCGCGGCCAAGCTGATATTCCTGTTCCCGTGACATGATCGAGGCGCTGGTATCACCCAGGGAAGGCAGATTGAATTCGCTGCTGGCCATAGGCTCTGATGGCATGCCCAGGCTGCCGCCCAGAAACAAGACCGGGACAAGGGTACGAACAAGCTGTTTTCTGAAATACATGGCTAACCTTTAACTACGTGGATTCGCTTGTCTGGCCCTGACCTGGCGACGCTATACTGTAGCACCTAAGAGTCTGGAGCAGAGAATGTCCGATCTATCCGAAACGCTGCCTGCCGATCATACTCTCGATGCTCGGCAGTTGACCTGCCCGTTGCCATTACTCAAGGCCAAGCAGGCGCTCAATGCGCTGGCGGTAGGGCAGATATTGCATATCATGGCTACCGACGCGGGATCTCAGCGCGACTTTCAGCGTTTTGCCGAGTTGTCCGGGCACCGATTGTTGGCATCTGATACCTTGGACGGCGAATTTCATTATTGGTTGCGTAAGTCGTGAGATCAAAAGGCATGTTGAGGATTTTTCAGGGCTGGGTGCAGCGTTATTTTTCCGATGAGGAAGCCGTGGTGCTGGCCGTGGTGCTGGCCATAGGCTTTGCCATCATCATCAGTTTTGGCGGCAAGCTGGCTCCACTCTTGACCGGGCTTGTGCTTGCTTACTTGCTACAGGGCATGGTTGCCCTGTTACGGCGCTGGCATGTGCCCCACGGGATTGCCGTATGGGTGGTGTTTTTGTTGTTCATTGGTGCGCTGGCAGCCTTGCTGGGCATCGTTTTACCTCTGGTCTGGAAGCAGATCAGCAATTTGTTTAACGAATTGCCGCGCATGCTGACCGAGTGGCAGGCGCAATTGGCGCATCTGCCTGAACAATACCCGGCTTTTATTTCTGAGGGACAGATCGAGCGTGTCATGCTCTCGGTAAATACCGAGTTGGGTCAGTTCGGCCAATGGTTGCTGTCCCAATCACTGGCCAGCCTACCGATGTTGTTGACCATTCTGGTTTATCTGGTACTGGTGCCGATTCTAGTGTTCTTCTTTCTAATGGATAGCCAGAAGATCAGTGGTTGGATCGTCGGTCATCTACCCAATGAGCGGCGTCTGATGACTGAAGTCTGGACTGAAATGAATCAGCAGATTGCCAATTACATTCGCGGCAAGGTTGCCGAGATTCTGATTGTCGGCGCGGTTACCTATATTTCCTTCGCGGTGTTGGGTGTGAATTATGCGGCCTTGCTTGCCGTCTTGGTGGGCTTGTCGGTCCTGGTGCCTTACATAGGTGCTGCCGTGGCCACGATCCCGGTGGCGCTGATCGGGGTATTTCAGTGGGGGTTTGGTAACGAGTTCATGGTGCTGATGATCGTTTATGCCGTGATCCAGGCGCTGGATGGTAATGTGCTAGTGCCTATTTTGTTTTCCGAGGCGGTCAACCTGCATCCGGTCGCCATCATTGCCGCTGTCCTGATATTCGGTGGCTTATGGGGGTTCTGGGGCGTATTTTTTGCCATTCCGCTGGCCACCCTGTTCAAGGCTGTGCTGTATGCCTGGCCCCGAGGGCTGGAGGCCGTCCAGGAGACGGCCCAGCAGCAGGTAGTGATCACGGCTGAGTAATCAGCCGTTGAGTTCCTGTGCCGCCTTGAGCACCTCGGCGGCATGGCCCTTGACTTTGACCTTGCGCCATTCGCGGCGTACGACTCCTTTGGCATCGATCAGAAACGTACTTCTTTCAATGCCCATGTATTCCTTGCCATACAACATCTTTTTCTGGATGACGCCGAACAGTTGGCAAAGCTGCTCATCGGGATCACTGATCAGCTCAAACGGAAATTGCTGTTTGCTGCGGAAGTTTTCATGGGTGCGCAAGCTGTCCTTGGATACCCCGAAAATGATCGTATTGGCTGCGGCAAAGTCCGGGTGCAGATCACGAAAGTCCTGACCTTCAGTGGTGCAGCCGGGAGTATTATCCTTGGGGTAGAAATAGATCACTACTTGTTTGCCCAGAAGGTCCGCCGGGCAGAGTGTTTGATCGCTGGTTGCATTCGCGCTGAAATCGGGAAGGGGCTGGCCTGTAGTCAGGGTCATGGTTTTTACCTCTCAGTGCATGGGGCGCCAGGGTTCGATAACGGCATCCAGATTGAGTTCATCACAAAAATCCAGAAACTGTTCACGCAGCCAGCTCAGCTGAGTGCGGGCAGGGATGGCGATGGTCAAGGTCATGTTGAGCATCGCGGTACCGGTATGTTGAGCCATGTAAGTGAAGCTGTAGAGCTCTTCGATGTCGATCTCGAGCTGCTGAAAAAAAGTGCAGAGTTCGGCACAGAGTTCCGGCCGCTGTGCAGCCGTGACAAACACGTTATAGGGCAGCGCCTGGGGGCGCTCCTCAAGACTTTTACTGCGACTCATGGACAGTGACAGATGCTCACGCTTGGCCACGGTTTGCATCAGACTTTCCAGGCGCGCCAGCGCATCCCAATTGCCGCTGACCTGCAGCAACAGTGAGGTGCAGGTGCCATGGCGACTCATGCGGCTGCTGACGATCAGGCAGCGCTGTTCAAGACACAGACGGGTAAGCGTGGTGACCATGCTGGTGGTCTGGGTGCCCAGGGCATTGATGACCAGAAACTGATCCCGGGTGGCGATGACTGTAGACATGTTGCTCCTTGGCTGGAAAGCGGTACGGAGTTGCAGAAGAGCACCGCTGCGGCCTGCATATTGTGGCTGTCTCAGGCTATGGGTTCAACCGTCTTGTGGTCGTCATCATGGCCCCCTTGGCAGTCAATCCGAAAAGCCTTGGCAGATGTTGAATTCTTTGGCGCTTCCCTTGTGCTGGCAGCGGGTCGAAAGTACCATTGCGGGTCAATGTTTCAAGTGGAGCAGTTGCATGATTTCAGGCAGCCTGGTGGCGCTGGTAACACCCATGGATTCTCGTGGAGGCCTTGACTGGCAGGCGCTTGAGCAGCTGATCGACTTTCATTTGAACAAAGGCACCGATGGCATTGTTGCCGTGGGTACCACGGGCGAGTCGGCTACGCTCGACATGAACGAACACAAGGAAGCCATCCGCCGGGTGGTTGATCAGGTTGCAGGACGAATCCCGGTGATTGCCGGTACCGGCGCCAATTCAACCCGTGAAGCGGTCGAGCTGACCGAGGCTGCCCGCAGTGTCGGCGCCGATGCCTGTCTATTGGTCACGCCCTATTACAACAAGCCCACCCAGGAGGGTTTGTATCAGCATTATCGGCATATTGCTGAAGCGGTTGCCATTCCGCAGATTCTCTACAACGTACCGGGCCGCACAGCCTGTGACCTGTTGCCCGAGACCGTTGAGCGCCTGGCGGGCATCAGTAATATAGTTGGTATCAAGGAAGCCACGGGCGACCTGCAACGTGCCCGTGAACTGATCGAACGGGTGGGTGATCGTATGGCCGTCTACTCCGGTGATGACCCGACTGCCGTAGAGCTGATTCTGATGGGCGGCAAGGGCAATATCTCCGTCACGGCCAACGTTGCACCACAGGCCATGCATGATCTTTGTACCGCAGCTCTGCGGGGCGACGCCGACCTTGCCCGACGCATCAATGAATCACTGATGCCGCTGCACAAGGCGTTGTTTATCGAGTCAAACCCCATTCCGGTCAAATGGGCGCTGCAGCAGATGGGTTTGATAGGCGATGGCATGCGCCTGCCTTTGACCCCCCTGAGCGCACGTTGCCACGAGACTGTCCGGCAGGCGCTGCAGCAATGCGGTTTACTGTGACTGGATCCGGTCCTTACCTAATCAAGGAAATACTTATGAAGCCTGTACTCGGTGCGCTGACGGTGGTCGTAATTGGCAGCCTGAGCGGTTGTGGATATATCTTCGGCGATAGTGGTTACTTCCGCGATCGGGGTTCTGATTATCAGCAGTCAGTGATCGAGCCGCGCATGGCTGTCCCGCAGGAGATTGAGAGCAAGCCGCTGGGTGATCTGTTGCCGGTACCCGGTCAGGTAGCGGTGGTCGATGAGCCGGGCAAGTTCGAAGTGCCGCGTCCTCAGACCCTGTCCATCGCTGCCAGTGGCGTCGAGTTTTCCTTGCAGCAGAATGGTGCAGTCCGCTGGGTTCAGGCGCAACGCTCACAAGCCGAAACCTGGCCTCAGGTACGCCAGTTTTTTGCCGATTATCAGGTTCCGGTAGTCAGCGAATCACCTAGCCTGGGTGAATTGCAGACAGGTTGGCTAGCCTTTGATGATCAGTCCGATAATCCCCTGTTGCGGCGGATTCTGCCTGCGGTTGGACAGGGACGACGCGTGGATGGACAGGAACAGCGTTTTCGTGTTCGCGTAGAACCTGGCGTGCAGTCTGGTAGCAGTGAGATTTTTGTCCTGCATATGGATCGCAGCAAGGGTGGCAGCCGGACGGATTGGCCCGACAGCTCGGATAACGCCAATCTTGAACGTGCAGTACTGGCGGAAATGGAGAGCTACCTCAGCCTCAGCCGCACCGGTGACAGCGCCTCGCTGGTGGCTCAGCGTATCAGCTCGGCGCAACGTGCAACGCTGGGTGTGGATGGCGCCGGTAATCCGTTGTTGAATGTGCCTGCTGATTTCAACCGCGCCTGGACGGCGGTTGGTCAGGCGCTGGCGGATGCTGACATTCTGGTCACTGACTTGAATCGCAGTGCGGGTGTGTACTATGTCGATCTGGCGCAAAGTGCCCAGGAGAGTCAGGAAAAGCCTGGCTTCTTCTCACGACTCTTTGGTCGCGACGAGACGGAAGCTGACGAGCAGCAGCGTCTGCAGGTTCGTCTGACGGCCTTTGGTGACGCAGTGCAGGTAACGGTACAGAAAGATATTGATACCGCTGCCGGGGCAGCTGAGGCGCGTGGTCTGCTCGAACGGATCAGAGCCAGTCTGGATTGAGCAAGGCGCTTCAGTGTATGCGCTATTGCTCGCTGGGTAGTGGCAGTCGTGGTAATGCCACAGTCGTTGAGTACGGCACAACGCGGCTGTTGATTGACTGTGGTTTCAGCCTCAAGGCTACTGAGCAGCGTTTGGCAATAGCCGGACTGAGCCCCCGGCAACTGACGGCGATTCTGGTCACCCACGAACATGCAGACCATGTGCAGGGGGTCGAGCGTCTGGCAAGGCGTTACCAATTGCCGGTCTTCATGACAGCCGGGACCCGGCGCGCCATGGGCAGTGTTGATCTGGCCTTTGAACGGATCGAACTGGATAGCCCTTTGCGCATCGGTGAACTTGATGTTTTGCCTGTGGCGGTGCCACATGATGCCAATGAGCCCTGTCAGTTTGTTTTTGATAGTGGTCAGCAGCGCTTTGGCATCCTCACCGACACGGGTGCCATTACGCCCTGGATTGTCGAGTCCTATGGCGAGCTGGACGGTCTTTTTCTCGAGGCCAACTATGATCCCGAGATGCTCGCCAATGGACCTTACCCGCCTTCTCTGCGCGCGCGGGTAGGTGGGGATTTGGGTCACTTGAGCAATCAGCAGTCCGCCGCTCTGCTGGAAAAGCTGGACCTGACTCGCTTGCGGCATGTGGCTATAGCTCATATCAGTGAGAAGAACAATCGACCGGATCTGGCCCTGGGTGCACTCCAGCAAGTCATGAGCGGTTGGCACGGCGAGCTGCTGCTGGCCGAACAGAATCAAGGGTTGCCCTGGCAGATCATTGCCGGACCAGACGACCTGACAGATCATCACCCTATTGCCCAGAGCGGGAGCCGATAATGGAAAAACGTACTGAACTTTACCGTGGCAAGGCCAAATCGGTCTTTACCACCGACGATCCAGATCGCCTGGTCCTGCTGTTTCGCAATGATACTTCGGCCTTTGACGGCAAGAAGATCGAGCAGCTGGAACGCAAGGGTATGGTCAATAACCGCTTCAATGCGTTCATCATGCAAAAGCTAGAAGAAGCTGGCATTCCCACCCAGTTCGACAGTCTCTTGTCGGACACCGAATGCCTGGTCAAGAAGCTGGATATGGTTCCGGTCGAGTGCGTAGTGCGCAACTATGCTGCCGGCAGCCTGGTCAAGCGTCTGGGTGTGGAGGAGGGCATGGCCCTGGTGCCGCCGACCTTTGAACTCTTCCTGAAAGACGACGCCAAGGGCGACCCCTTTATCAATGCCTCGCACGTCGTCACCTTCGGTTGGGCAACGGCCGAACAACTGGCGCGCATGCAGGAGCTGACCCTTCAGGTCAACACTATCCTCAAGCAACTGTTTGACCAGGCTGGCCTGCTGCTGGTGGATTTCAAACTGGAATTCGGCCTGTTCAAAGGCGAGATCGTACTGGGCGACGAATTCAGCCCGGACGGCTGCCGCCTGTGGGACAAGGAAACGCGCAAGAAAATGGACAAGGACCGTTTCCGTCAAGGCCTGGGTGGTGTTATCGAGGCTTACGAAGAAGTCGCCCAGCGCCTCGGTGTACCCCTCAGTTAAAGCCTTCCGCAGCCATAGCTGAACTGCTATGATGCGCGCCGACTTAGGAGAGTTGCCGGAGTGGTCGAACGGGACGGATTCGAAATCCGTTGTACGGGCAACCGTACCCAGGGTTCGAATCCCTGACTCTCCGCCACTATTACCACTAAGGCCCTGATTATTCAGGGCTTTTTTGTTTGCTTTGTCGGAAGTAGACACTTTGTTAGACAATTTGTCTCGTCGCTATATCTCAGTTCTCGGTGCTTTGTGGCAGATTAGTCAAATCCACAAGCATGTATACGTCATTCTAAATACTTAATCACGGTGCGCATTCCGCAGCGCATGGTGCGCAGTGCGCATTTCTTACTAACCCATAATCATGCATTATTCGTTGTTTATGCCTATCAGTATGCCAATACCGCCTCACTATAAAATGGGTCGATTGCAGACCTTCCTTTGATATAAAATCAAAATCTAGAGTTAGCGCCTGGGCAATAACTTCTAGCAACGGCAATAGCACCACTAAGTCGGTCTATAGAGGTGCGAGCAGGAAAGTAAAGTCTGTTTTTTGGAAGCAAATAGTTTATCAGTAAATAGCTAGAGTTCAGGAAATAGCTCGGACTATCGTTTAGGCTATCGTTTATGTATTCAATGCAGTCTTGTATGCACGAAAAGCGGATCACGGAGTTGTTGTCCACAATCGCAGCCGAATTCCAGATAACGTTATTCCAATTAATAATTAATGTTTGTCCAGAAGAACTACTCTCTAATGACGTGCAATCGGAATTGACAAGGAGTCCACTAAGTTGTGAGTCGCCATGAATTATGAAGTGGATCGCTTCATATAGTTCTTCCGAGGCGGGATTAGCTGAAAATTCACTTTCGCGTGCGTCCTGAATCTCTTTTATTCTCTTTTCCTCAGATTCGCGCTCAGCTTTGGCAATTGCCTGCTGTTGCGCTTCTTTTATTCTTCTTAGTTCATTTGTAGCTTCCCTACTACCCCCTTGCGCAGCCCTTTGGTACCAACTAGCAGCCACGATATCATCTTGCACAACACCTTTACCGTTCAGATTCATGCAACCAAGAAGGAATTGCGCGCTGGAATCGTCTTGATCAGCCGCTTTACGGAGCCAGTTAGCAGCAACTATTTCATTTTTTGGTACGCCTTTACCGACCAAATACAATAATCCGAGATGTAACTGGGCGGTGACACTACCCTGCCCAGCAATTTTTTGTAACCAGCCGGCAAATTCTTCATTCTCTTGCTGTAACGTTTCGTGGTTAACCGCATGTTGAGTTTGGTGACCTCTTGTGTATCTCTCAATGCCTCTTTCACCCCTGATTTCATAGGTTTCAGTTATAGCTAGTGTTGGTAGTTCTGATTGTTGGCTATCGCCTGCTTCACAGTATAGTGGTGTGTTTAAATTACTCAGTTTAAGATAAAGCTGTGCCTCTGCATTGCCCTGCTGCGTAGCCTTGGTGAACCAGTAATGAGCCATTCTGGGATCTCGTTGTAAACCTTTACCTTTGCCGTCTAAAAAAAACAATCCGAGTTGGATCTGAGCCTCGATGTGTCCTTGTGTAGCAGCAGATTCCAAATACATTGCCGAGACTGAGCTATCTTGCTGAATACCTTCACCATTTGCGTATTGTAATGCTTTAGCATAATGTGCAGCGCCGCCATCTGGTAATGCGCACCCAGAAATTATACAACTGATTAAAATAATTAGAGAAAGTAAATTTGCTCTTATCATGTGCGCTATTCCTTGTTTTTAGATTCTTCTGTCAGTAATTTCAGCTGAGTTTTAGGATAGGTCTGAAGTAGCAGGTATCTCAATATTTTTTTGCTTTAGTTCGAAGATAATCATCTCGCTAACGATTTTACCGGCCTAGTCACGTTTTGAGGTCGTTTAGCCACATTTCGGCCCGTCAGGCCGCTTTACCGGCAATTCCTTCGGTATTTCACGGGCTCAATAGCTGTCTTCTCACTAGCCACAGGTTAGCATTCTGTGTCTGCAGGAGACAACAAATCTCGGTTGCAATGGATTCGATAGCTGTCCACTCGGAGGGGTAGTCCTTGAAGTTCTACAGTATATGCGCACAGCACGTTCGCGGACTTCAGGGGATTAGCTATTGGATTTAGTGTCAATGGTCATTAATTTTACCCACTTGAGGGTGGGTCAGATTAATTGGCCATTAACATTTAGTAATGCCTTATTCTCTCAATAGTTGAAGCCTGCACCAAACCCGGTGTGATTCAGTATTTAAAAAAGAAAAATGCCGCTTAGAAGAGTTAGAATTTAGGCGAATACTCGATTTTATTGCTCGATGACTTTAAATGCGTCTAGAGCATTTCAGCTTCGAAGAATTTTTGACAGTTTTCCCTCCAGCGATGAAAGATAATATGCACTCTTGGGCTGGACTGTAAAACTTCAAGAATGATAAAGTGCGCAGTCGATTCTTGTTGATCCATAGGATACTTGCTTGGCTTGCAATTGAGTGAAAATGCTACAGAGTTAGTTTAGTTGTCAGGCAGTGTAAGCATGTCGTATTGACTCAGCATGCAAAAAATGGCTGAGTAGTAAATGCTTGTGGCCTAATTCTTCCTGATCATAATTAATGATGCACTGTGTTTTGTATAAGTTGGTTGTTTCTAGCAGCAACTGCTCTGCTATAAATTTGGTTTAAGGACTTGGCATGAAAAAAATTTTGACCGAAAAAGAACGACTCCAGTTAATTTATGAGGCAGTGCTGTATTGCAGAAAAGTGAAGGCTCTTAATATGCCGCCAAGATGTTACACAAAAGCTTTAAGAGAGCCAATATTCTTTTTGTGGGAGTCTTGGGGACAGAAAAAACACAAAGTCCCAAAATATAGATCTGTGAAAAGTTTAGACAAGAGACTCGGAGATAAGGGCTTAGTATACGATCATGCCGTCCCTTTCAGATATCTTCAAAGCATACTTATTGAGGGTTGTATTTCTGAAGAAAATGGATTTAGCCAACTTAAAGATTTGCTCTGTAAGTATACGACTCCTGTGTTGATTACTAGTGATGAAGACATGGTATTAATCAAATTAGGCCTCAGAAGCAAGATTCCAAATTACCTTGTTAGTTTGGATGAAATTGATATCTTTGCTCGATATAAGGCGGCATCAATAGAGCTAACTGAAAATTTCGGTTGACATCTATATGGCTTAAAATAGTGCTATAAATGGTAAAATGATGAAGTCTATGTTCGATATCGACACATGAGACAGATTAGCTTCGTTATTGTGCAATACGCCGGTAAACTAAAGATGGTTCACCGTGAGCCATTGCTGATCTAAATAGACCAGGTAGTTACTTGGACAGTTACTAGCGCTGACAAGCAGTGACTTGGTGAAATAGCTATCAGAATTATTTTGCATGTTTAGGTCAGAATCCCCACCAGCTATGTTTGAATCACACCGGGTTTTATGGAGGCCATTTCGTTTAAGTCAGGCAGCCATGGCCTGACCGGTGTGTCGCTGGTAGAAGTTTGCCTCAGCTTCTGCCGGCGGTATATATCCAATCGAGCTCAGTAGCCGCTGGTGGTTGTACCAGTGAACCCACTTCAAGGTGGCGATTTCGACGGCTTCGCGGCTCCGCCAGGACTGCCGGTAAATCAATTCCGCTTTGTACAATCCATTGATGGTTTCCGCCAAGGCGTTGTCGTAGCTGTCTCCTTTGCTACCAACAGAGGGTTCTATTCCAGCCTCAGCGAGACGCTCCGTATAACGAATAGAGACGTACTGACTCCCCCTGTCGCTATGGTGGATCAGACCGTCCGTTTGGCCTAGCTGCCGGGAGTAGAGTGCTTGCTCCAGGGCATCGAGCACGAAGTCCGTTTTCATGCTGTTGCTCACACGCCAGCCGACGATGCGTCGTGCGAAGACATCGATAACGAAGGCTACATACAGCCAACCTTGCCACGTTGAAACGTATGTAAAGTCTGAAGCCCAAAGCTGATTGGGACGGTCAGCATTGAACTGGCGCTGAACCTTGTCGAGAGGACAAGCGGCGTTGCCATCAGGCACCGTGGTACGAACTACCTGGCCACGCCGAACACCCTGTAACCCCAAGTGGCGCATCAGTCGCGCAACCGTACAACGGGCAACGTGCACCTTGTCGCGCCTGAGTTGCTTCTAGACCTTCACGACGCCATAGCAGCGCATGTTGTCCTCCCATACACGCTTGATGTCCTCACACAGCAACTCATCCTGTTGGGAGCGAGTGCTTCGCCGTTCAGGCTGTCGGGCACGCGCTGCATGCAGGTAGTAACCGGACGGAGCGATCTGCACCACGCGGCAGATCGACTTGACCCCGTAACGGTCACGGTACTCGTCAACGAAGGCGTTCAGGGTTTGTTGCGGCGCCGGATGGCCTGCCCGTCGGGCTCCGCCTGGGCAAAATAAGCACTGGCCAGGCGGAGGATCTCGTTCGCTTTACGCAGCTCACGATTCTCGCGCTCCAGGGCCTTGATACGGTCCCGCTCCTCAGTTGTCTGACCGGGTCGCTGGCCGTTGTCGGTCTGGTGTTTGCGCACCCAGACATGCAGTGTCTGCGGGACACAACCAATCTTGGGTGCAATGGATTCGATGGCTGCCCATTCAGATGGATAGTCTTTCAGGTTCTCCAGAACCATACGGACAGCACGTTCACGGACTTCAGGGGAGTAGCTGTTAGATTTCTTCATGCCTCATTCTCTCAAGAGTTGAGGCCTCCACGAAGCCCGGTGTGATTCAGACCGCCATCTACTGAAAAAATATTAGAGTGAGACATTCCTATCAAAATGGTTTTCTATTGCTAAAAGCCGTCAATACTAACGCTTATAGCATCGACCTTAACGAAACAACCATCAAATACGTTTCCCCATAAAACAGCTGAAGTCACTCGACCTTCGACTATCACGCGATCAGCCTTTTTTAAACCAGCTGGAACTGTAGCGTTTGCATTAGAAACGTTCATGCCCAAATGAATTTGATCACAGTTTCTGCATCCAAAAGATGTTTCACCGCTCAAACCATCGAATTCAATTGATCTTGAGGTCGCATATAAACTTACACGAACAACTCTGCCTTCTAACTCCTCAGCTACTTTTACTCTTCCGGTCCAAAGGTTGTGTGAAGATTCACACAGTAATTTTAAGTCAACAACTGAATTACTGGATTCAGTAGATTCATCAGATTCATCATCATAAATTGAACGCTGTATTAATGTGTTTGACAGCTGCTCATTCAAGATCTCAGACATCCTAGAATCTTGTTGGACAAACCGTCCACTTGCGTACATAAATGCAAGACGGTCCTGTGCATAAGGATCACCCTGCTCAGCCAAGGGCGCTAATATCTCATAGGCCAGTTTATAGTCGTTGTTTTCAAATGCAGCAAGACCTGCATCCAAGTCTGCATAGCAAAAACTTGCTATCGAAGATAGAACGAAGGCTGTAAAAAGAGATCGTAGTCGCATGTATCACCATAAAAATATGTTATAAAGTTATTGATAGTAGATTACATTCTGCACGTGCACCACCTTTAGGAAATCGCTAATCAGTGCAGATTGGATTAATAGCAGCATCTAAAAACTGAATTCTTACTACAACTAACCAGTTAATGCACATTACCGGCAGCTGACTCAGAGCAAACGTTACCAGATTGAATCCGGATTGGCATCAGGCGGGGCCCTATCGGGCATTGCCAAACAGATTTGCGTCCATACATCGACAGTCAGTTGGGAGGTTAGGCGGAATAGTCCTGGAGACCGCTACAAGGCGGAGCAAGCTGGAGACCGATTCGATCATCTGCGCACTAATGCGCGCAAGTATTGTAAACCCAGTGCATTGCTTAACCAGCGGCTACCTGTCTGGCTGGGTATGGATTATAGCCCAGAGCAAATAGCCACCCGTCTTCGGTTTGAATGCTCCGATCATGTGGTCAGCTATGAATGGATTTACCGTTTTATCGATACTGATAAACGCCACGCGGTGAGCTTTACCTGTGTCTGCGACAGCGCCGCAGGCTCTACCGTAAGCACTACGGACCCATGACAGGCGGGATCAGCTTCGAAATCGGGTATCTATCAGCTAGCGTCCTTCCGAGGCATCAAGCCGTGAACGGATCGGCGACTGGGAAGGCGACATTGTGCATGGCAAGGGCGGTAACTTGGTCACGTTGGTGTGTCGAAAAAGTGGTTATCTCAGTGCCTATCCGGTTAAACACAGAATGCTCCAAGTGACGCGGGCCCTTATTCTTCAGCTGAAAGGACACCAGGCGCATACGCTTACGCTGGACACCAGCAAGGAGTTTGCGGGGCACGAACAGATAGCCTTGAAGAGCGGCTTAGCGTTTACTTTCCCGACCCATATGCGTCCTGGCAGCGCGGCACCAACGAGAACACCAATGGTTTGTTGCTGCAATACTTTTCCAAGGGAAGCGACTTCAGCACGATGCCGTGGAATCGGTAAGTAAGGTCGCAGCGAAGATCAATCTAAACCAACTAAAACGCCTGGGATGGAATATGCCGTACGAAGTTTATTCAGGGGTGAGCGTTGCACTTATGTGTTGCACTTGGTCCCAGAGACCGCCCGCTATATAGGGTTGGTTTTATTGCCACAGAAAGCTGAGTGCGACATACCGACAACCCCGGCTAACCGGTTGAACCTTGTGCAACAATGATCCCGAGAACACCAGTGCAGCGCCGGCTGGCGGACGATAGCGGTCGTCACTGAATTCCGGGAAAACCAGTTCGCCACCTTCGTAATCGTCATTCAGGTTGAGGCTAAGGGCAAAGTATCTGTGCCGTGTTTCTGGGCTGATATTGTCCCGGTGTGCGGCAAAGTGTCCGGCTTGATCAGCTGGATAGGCCACGATCTTGAAACCTTCAGTGCGGGTGGGCAGATAATGAAAGCTGCGGGCCATGGGCGGCAACACGCGCTGCTGAAGGGCGTGATTCAGCGCTGTGATAAGGGCTTTATCCTGCAGGCTGTGATCGAGTCTTGATTTGTACTTCGGATCCGGCATCAGCACCTGTTCAGCCCCTTGTCGCCGTGGCATGCCGCTGGGTGAGTGATTCTGCTGCCAGCACCTCAGTAAAGCCTGAGCAATGTCCGTGCTGATTACCCCAGGGATCATCAATGCTGGAGCAGCCTCGCTGAGTAGTTGGCTATCTCGGCGCTTAGGGAGGCGGTCTATCTCAGTCACAAGCTCGGCCTGGCCGGGGGCTTGCAGGGTGGTTACCAGTCGCAGGTCCGGTCCCAGGACCAAGGCTAACAAGTCTGGTTGCTCATGGCCGCTCAGGCGCAGACAAAGTGATGCAGCATTTTCCAGAACAGGCCATGCCGGTTTGTCGCCGTGGCGCTCACTGCCCAAGACCACAACCAGATTGAAGGTATCAGTGGGATGCAGATGAGCCACCGCCGCGATGTTCTTAGCGAGCAGGAGGACGGTAGCCTTGCCGCAGCAGGACTCATAGAAAAAGCGACTGACACCGTTCTCGCTTGGCAGAAGAAAATCGGGCAGTGCGTCTCCAGGTTGCAGGGTTAAGGGCATGGCAGTTCATCGGGTATGGACAGTCGATTCACCATAAGCCATGCATATTTCAATTCAGTGTTCCGCTTTTTAATAACTCATCGCGATTACTGGCAATTTCTCATGTCATAAAAAATCAGTGCTTTGGTAGTGAAACGCTTATCAAAGCTTCATTTTGTCGCCGCCGACTTGTCATAACCGCTTTTCATCATAGCTGGGTTGATAACAAACCCTGATGAGGAAAGACGCATGACCACAGATATGAACAAGGTGCTGGTAGTTGATCATGGCGAAGGCGACGAGCCGCAGGTCAATTACTCACTGAACCCGACCTTTGCCGCCGTTTTGCAGGCTCGACTGGCTCGTCGCGATGTGCTCAAGGGCACAGTCGGCGCTGCTGCTTTGGGTTTGCTGGGCACCAGTCTGACTGGTTGTATCAGCAGTGGCGGTGGTTCGGGCAGCAATGACAATGGGGGTACACCTGCTCCTGCGCTACTGGGTTTCGAAGCGGTAGCGGCCAGCGAAGCCGATACCATCGTTGTGCCAGAAGGCTACAGCTTTCAGGTGCTGGCCCCCTGGGGCACGCCAATCATTGGTGGTCTGGCGGCGCAAAGCCTGACTGAGTCGACCGGTGCTGACCAGGCATTCCAGGTCGGCAGTCACCACGATGGCATGCATTTTTTCCCGATTGAGGGTCAGGATCCCTATCAGGGCAGCTCGGATGACGGCTTGCTGGTGATCAACCATGAGTATGTCGAGCCGCGCTTTATGCATGCCGATTCAGTGGGCCAGCCGTTGAATTCAGGTGGAGTGCGTATCTACACCGACGAGCTTGAAAACCGCTTCCGTGACACCGATGAAGTGTTGAAGGAAATGAACGCCCATGGCATCAGCATCTTCCGTATTCGCAAGGACCTGGACAACCAGTGGGCCATTCAGGCTGATGCACTGAACCGCCGTATTACCGCGCTGACCCCCATGGAAATTCAGGGTCCGGTTCGTGGTACCGACTTTGTTCGTACCCTCTACAGCCCGACCGGTACCATGACACGCGGCACCCTGAATAACTGCGGCCACGGTGTGACACCCTGGAATACCTACATGTTCTCCGAGGAGAACTGGGCCGGTTACTTCCGTAATGGCGGCAATGCTAATCCCCGTGAGCATTCACGCTATGGGGTCAACTCCAGCCCGACTGGCACCGGTCGTTATGCCTGGGAGTTGGCACAAAGCGGCGAGGATCAGTACATCCGTTTTGATGCCAGCATCAAGGGCGCCAACGCCACTGAAGACTATCGTAACGAGCCGCTGTGCTTTGGCTGGATGGTCGAGGTTGATCCGTTCGATCCCGAGGATGTGCCGAAGAAACGCACTGCCATGGGCCGCTTCGCCCATGAGGGCGTGATCTTTGCGCCGGCGGTCGAAGGGCGCTCAGTGGTGTGTTATTCGGGTGATGATTCCACCTTCCAGTACATTTACAAATTCGTTACTGCTCAGTCATTTAATGCTGCCACCGCTAACGGCAGCCTGCTGGATAACGGCATTCTGTATGTTGCTCGCTTCAACGAAGACGGCACGGGTGACTGGCTGCCGCTGGTCTATGGCCAGAATGGTCTGACCGATGCCAATGGTTTCAGCAATCAGGCGGATGTACTGGTCAATACCCGTCTGGCCGCTGATACCGTCGGTGCCACGCCGATGGATCGCCCGGAGTGGGGTGCGGTTGATCCGAATAACGGTGATGTGTACTTCACGTTGACCAATAACAGCGGTCGTAACGACGGCAATATTGATGCGGCGAACCCGCGGGTGACCAACCGTCATGGCCAGATTGTACGCTGGACGGAGGAAAACGCTGACCATACATCGCTACGCTTCGAGTGGGAATTGTTCCTGCTGGGTGGTGACGGAGGTGAAGAAGGTCAGAGCAACCTGATCGGCCGCGATCTCAACGGTGATGTGCTGACGCCTGAGGCCTACATGAGTTCGCCGGACGGTCTGTGGATTGACTACGACAGCCGGGTCTGGATCCAGACCGATATCGGTGAGGGCAGTCAGAACACCGGTGTCTACCAGATCATGGGCAACAACTGCATGTTTGCAGCGGATCCGGTCAGTGGTGAGATTCGTCGCTTCCTGACCGGCCCGGTTGGCCAGGAAATCACCGGCTGCATCAGCACGCCGGATCAGCGCACCCTGTTTATCAACGTGCAGCATCCTGGCGCCACCACCACATCAACTGAGTGGTCGGAGGGCACAGTACGTAGCCGCTTCCCGGATTACAACGACAGTATTTCGCCACGCTCGTGCACTGTTGTCATCACCAAGGACGACGGCGGCATTATAGGTAGCTGATGCGCCACGGGCTGGCTGTGCCTCGCATGGTCAGCCCAGGTTTTAACTTTATCCAGAGACGCCGATTGGCGGCCATTTGAACGAGGATTGAATTATGGGTATTGGCGGCGTAAGTATTGGCTCGCTGTTGATCGTATTGGTGATTGTCATGTTGCTGTTTGGCACCAAGCGCTTGCGCAGTATTGGTGGTGATCTGGGCAGTGCCTTGAGCGGCTTCAAAAAGGCAGTCAAGGACGGCGAGGATAGTCGTGAGGCTTTGAACCTTGAGGCGGGGGCGGTGCAGGTATCGCCATCAAATCCTAACAGCGAACGCAGCGCTTCCTGACAGGGGGTGGCAGCATGTTTGACAGCGGCATGATGGAGTGGCTGGTGATTGTCATGGTGGCGCTGCTGGTATTGGGCCCGCAGCGCTGTATGACCTTGCTGAAAATGCTCGGTTTGATGCTGGGCAAGGCCAAGGCGGCCTTTGCTGATGTGCAGCGGCAAGTCACGGAAGAACTGCCCAATGATGAGCTGCAGGCGCTGGATCAGAAGGTCAAGCGTTTGCGAACCACCAATATTCGGCGCAGGGCGTTGGAGTTGGTGGAGCTGGATGGTGAAAAAAAACAGGCCTGACACGCTGGTACGTGGCAGGCCTGTAATCCGAAAGCAACTAGCTTTGTGTGGTTTTAGGGCGTTGGGCAGGTACCAATAAATGGAGAGATTGATTGCCGTGTGGTTGTTTGCGGGAACCCATCAACCGTGAACTCACACCCAAACAGAGGGTCGGCCATAGCCACGGGGTCCAGCAGATCGTCACCGGCGGGCACAATATTGTTCTGTTCCCATTGCAACATGGCATCCAGGGTGTTGGTGAACTCATCAATGGAGAAGTCACAATGTCCCGGAGCGCGGACTGCACGTTGAACCAGATTGTCGCCCCAACCATTGGATTCCATGCGCTGGCGATAAATTTGTTGCATTCTGATGGGGACGAACAAGTCACCAAGGGTATGAATCGTTACGACCGGAATATCGGCGTACAGATCGCCATCAACCTTGGGTATCAGGCGCAATCCATCGTTGCGTAACGGGTTAGCTCGTCTTTCAGGTTCGGCTTGAACAATAATATTGTTAAATTGCTGCTCAGTCGATGAGAGGGGTTCTCCCGGGGAGGTTTCAAATCGATAGACAATGTCTCTGGTATCGACAACCGATCTGTCCAATATGCCGGTCACTGTTCCATCAGCACCCGCAAAACTTTGCAGCAAGTCTTGGAATCCACCAAAAGCTACTTGGTAAACTGGACGCGGACCACCGCTCAGATTTTGTAACGTATTAAGAAACTGCAGACCGGCTGGAAAGGTGAGTCCATCCGCTCTCGGATTGGCGGCATAATCGGTCCAAATGGCTGCTTGTGCGTCTGTTAGTTTAGCCGCAGCATCAGCTTCAGATATCGGAAAGCTATCAGCACCGACACCGGCAATTTCAAAAAGAGACAGTGTGTAGCCAGCAAAGTAATCAAAGAGGGCAGTATCGCCCATGACGCCGCACATTGGGGCTGCACCAGCGTATGGTACAAAATTGTTGGCTGTTTGCTGGGTTTCGCGCTCAATGGCTGCGCCGGCAACATGGCCGCCCATGGAAACACCAGTGATGTAGTATTTGCTCGGCTCGTTCAGAATGCGACCGTTTTCAGCGGCGATATCAGTAAATGCCAGAGCTAGCGCGTTGGTATCTTCAACACCAGTCCGAACATCATAGAAGTTGGAACTGTAAGATGAAGCGGCCCATGCGTAACCGTTATCAATCAGATATTGCCGCATTGGGGGGCTGTCAACTGTCAGCTCTGAGCCTTCACCGCGAAAACCGTGGGTATACATAACCAGCATGCCATTCCAGTTTTCGGGTACTTCAACACGATAACCGGCACCGCCGAGCACCCCAGTCCAGCGGCTGGTGTTCTCATAAACGGGAACTGCAGCCAGAGGCTCGAACGGCAGTTGAGCTTCATTGACCACAAAGAATCCATCGTCAATCCTTTCAAGCTGCGGTGTTGATCTGTCGGCGGCGCTACCGCCACCACCGCCACCACCACTCAAACAACCACCCAAGGCAACGGCGCTGATCACAAGGCCGAGATAAGCTGACTTCTTTAATACGTGCATTGTTCTTCTCCTGACGGCAAGGCCAAAAATTGTTGTTATGTTGATGCGGTGTTAATGCTGGCAATGCTGGCACTAGTAAAGCCTGTAAGCTGTCTCACGGCAAGACAGCAGTTTGTAACTGGACATGGTTTTCAGTCGAATGGATAGAGCCCCATCAATAGTTATGATCACTGTGTCGGAAATCTAACCCTTTTGGGTGATGCTGGTGACCAGTTAAACCTGTCTGTTTTGTCTTTTCTGCCTGAGGGGGACGGATTAACCCGTTCAGGGGGTTGTCGGGGGATGGCAATTTCGTGACAATCGATTCGCCTGCAACCCTTGTTTCAGACCTATAACAATAATTTTGCAAAGAAAGGTCATTAGTATTGCTGCCGATGATCTGGCCCCTTGAAAGGCCCTTGTCTTTGCTCTGGAGAACGCATGCCCCTGGATGCCCGCTTGTCAATTGATCCTCTGCTCAAGCTGCTGACGCTGGTGTTGGTGATGTTGTCTGCTGTACTACTTGGGCGGCTGACCTGGGCTATTGTCGAGCCTGACAGCGTGCTCCCGCCCATATTAGTCGGAGGCGTTGACAGCTCAAGCGCGACCCCTTCAGGTGCCCAGCGCGGCTATCTCGAGATTGCCTCCCTTTCGGTGTTCGGTGCTGCTGCGCAAAGCGGTACGGCGGTGGTCAACGCCCCTGATACCTCCTTGAGCTGGGTGCTCAAGGGCGTGTTGTCAGACCCTGACCCGCAGCGCAGCGCCGCCATTCTCGCGCCTCAGGGCCAGCCGGAGCGTGCCTATCGTGTGGGTGCCAGCCTGCCGGGTAACGTGAGACTCGAGCAGGTTTTGTCTGATCGGGTCATTCTGGCTCGTGATGGCAAACTTGAAACCCTGCGTTTGCAGCGCACACAGCCTGGGCCTGCTCGATCGCCATCCAGGCGCACGGCCAATTTACCCCCCGTCGATTCCAATCTGAGTCTGGCCGAGGATGGCGGCGTTGCCCGTATTGATCGCGAGGCATGGATGTCGGACCCCGAGCGCTTCATGGATGTGATCAGCGCCAGTCCGGTTTTGGTTGACGGCGCCATGTACGGTATCGAGGTGAGCCCGTCGCGCAATGCCCGAGAGTTTGAGGCTGCCGGTTTGCAGCCTGGTGATGTGGTGATTGCCGTCGAAGGCACGCCAGTAGCAGAAATCAATGACTACCGTGACATCCTTCAGGAGCTGACCGGGGACACTGTGACCCTGCTGCTTGAAAGAGGCGGTGAGCCCCTGTCTATAACGATAACGATGGATTGAGACACGATGCTGATGTTGTCCAAGATGACCCGCCGTACCCTGCCCTTGATGCTGGGCCTGAGCCTTCTCAGTACTGCTGTGCAGGCGCAAACTGCCGTGTTCTCCGTTGGTGACCCGGATGAGGAGTTGGTGCTCAATCTGCGTGATGCTGAAATTAACGGGCTGATCGAAATCGTCAGTCAGGAGACGGGCATCAATTTCATCGTTGATCCCAGGGTAAGAGGGCAGGTCAATGTGGTGTCAGGCCAACCTATTCGCCGGGGTGAACTCTACGACCTGTTTCTTGGTGTGCTCAAGTCCTATGGTTTTGCCGCAGTCACCAGCCCGGACGGGGTAGTGCGTATTCTTCCGGACGTTCAAGCCAAGGAAAACGAGATTGCGCCGCTGGATGAAGGCAGCCGGTCAGATGACATCATCACCCATGTCATCGGTGTCCGTTATGTCAATGCCGGACAACTGGTGCGTATCCTGCGTCCGTTGATGCCCAAGAGTGCCCATCTGGCTGCGGCTGTGGAGTCCAATACGCTGCTGATTTCCGATACCGCTGCAAACGTGCGCCGGATCCAAGGTCTGATACAGCAAATTGATACCGAATCGATGGAAGATTTCGAGATCATCTCCCTTGAGCATGCTTCAGCTGTTGATGTGGTGCGCATGGTTCAAACCCTTGATGCGCCGATTCCCGGCGAGGACTTCACCAAGCGCGCGCGGGTGATTGCCGATGACCGGACCAATACCGTGATTCTGCGTGGTGATCCGGAAAACCGTCTGGCCTTGCGCGGCATTATCCAGCGTCTGGATACGCCAGCGGATGACGGCGCAACCCAGGTGCATTACCTGCGTTATGCCAAGGCCGAAGACGTTGCAGAAGTGCTGCGCGGGATTGCCGAAGGGTTGGAGCAGGAGCAAGCCCCGACTCAGCAGAGTGCCGATGGCGGCATGGGTAGCAGCCAGTACGGAACCCAAACCAGCAGCATTCGAATTCAGGCACATGAGAGCACCAATTCGGTGGTTATCTATGGCCCCGCCGAGCTGTCCCGTGAAATGGCTTCGATTATTCGGCAGTTGGATATTCGCCGTGCTCAGGTCCTGGTCGAGGCGGTCATCGCTGAAGTGTCCTATGACCGCGCCAAGGAGCTGGGTGTGCAGTGGGGCGTGGGTAACGAAAGTGCTGGTGTCGGTATTATCAACTTCAATCGTGGTGGCAATGGCATCGTCAATCTGGCCTCCGGTGTTAACGCCTTCCTCGAAGGTACAGTGACGACACCGCCGTCGCTGGGCAATGGTCTGGCACTGGGTGGTCTGGCGAGCATTGGTAGTAGCCAGATTGCTTTGCTGATCAACGCGCTGCAAAGCGACAGCTCCAGTAATATTCTTTCTACACCCTCGCTGATGACGCTGGACAATGAAGAGGCCGAGATTGTCGTCGGTCAAAACGTCCCCTTTATCTCCGGACGTTCGGTTGAGGCCTCGGGTCAGGCTTTCGACACCATTCAGCGCGAGGACGTGGGTATCAAATTGCGGATCAAACCGCAAATTAACGAAGGTAACGCCGTGCGCCTGGAAATCGAGCAGGAAGTCTCGCAGATCGCCCAGGGCGTGACCGGTGCAGCTGACCTGATCACCAATACCCGTAGTCTGAAGACCCACGTCATGGTCGATGATAATGAACTGATCGTACTCGGCGGTTTGATTGATGATCAATTGGTCGAGACCCGGGACAAGGTCCCCGGTCTGGGTGACATTCCTGGCTTGGGTCGTTTGTTCCGCTACGACACGGCGCGCATGGAAAAGCGCAATCTGATGGTATTCCTGCGCCCGGTGATCATCCGTGACAGTGCTGTTGCCCAGGATCTGACCCATTCCAAATACAGCTATATCCGCGATCAGCAACTGCAGGAGCGCAACCGCGCCGGCAATCTGTTGCCGCGCAACGACACACCGGTTCTCCCCGACTGGAGTTATCTGATGTCACTACCGGCGCCCTTCGAGAATGCCATCATGGGTGGTGTTCCGGCACGTGCCGCATTGCCGGCACCACCCCCACCGGTGGCAGAATAAAGATGGGGTGCTGCCATGAGTGACGCAGAGCTGAGTGACATGCTGCCGGCTACAGAAGGCCCTCAGGCCGAAACCGGCTACCGTTTTGCCCGGCGCTTTGGCGTGCTGCCAGGTTCGGTGATTCAGGGTTTTCTGGATGTGTATGTGCGCTCTGACTGTGATCCGCAAGCCTTGATTGAGCTGCGGAGGCGATCCGAGCACCCGTTGAAACCCCATGTTCTGGATGATGATGCCTTTGCTGCACGGCTGCGTGATCGCTACGAGCGCTCAGCCAATGATGCCATGCAATTTGTCGAGGGCCTCAGCGAGGATGCCGATCTGATGTCGGTGGCCCAGTCCCTGGCTGAGCCTGAGGATTTGCTGGAGTCACAGGATGAAGCGCCGATCATCCGCCTGATCAACGCGCTGCTCTCCGAGGCGGTCAAGGAAAATGCCTCGGATATCCACATTGAACCCTTCGAAAACCGCCTGTCTATTCGCCTGCGGGTGGATGGCGTGTTGCGCGATATTCTCGAGCCGCCGCGCGCACTGGCGCCGGTCATCGTCTCGCGCATCAAGGTGATGGCCAAGCTGGATATTGCCGAGAAGCGGCTGCCCCAGGATGGCCGTATTGGTCTGCGCCTGGTAGGACGCGCAGTGGATGTGCGGGTCTCGACCTTGCCTTCCGGCCATGGTGAGCGGGTGGTATTGCGTTTGCTCGACAAGCAGGCTGGACGGCTTGAGTTGCGCCAGTTGGGCATGGGTGCGGATCACTACGAAGCCATGGAACGGGTCATCAGTCGTCCGCATGGGATTGTATTGGTAACCGGACCCACCGGCTCGGGCAAGACCACCACACTGTATTCGGCCTTGATGCAATTGAATGATCGCAGTCGCAATATTCTCACGGTAGAGGATCCGATCGAATACTACCTCGATGGCATTGGTCAGACACAAATCAACACCAAGGTCGACATGACCTTTGCTCGTGGTCTGCGGGCCATCCTGCGTCAGGATCCGGATGTGGTGATGGTCGGTGAAATTCGCGATGTCGAAACGGTACAGATTGCCATTCAGGCCAGCTTGACCGGCCACTTGGTGTTTTCCACCTTGCATACCAATACTGCCGTTGGTGCTATTACTCGATTACGTGACATGGGCGTGGAGCCCTTTCTTTTGTCCTCGACCCTGAACGGCGTGCTGGCCCAGCGACTGGTGCGGACGCTGTGCCCAACCTGTCGGCGCGCGCATCCGGCCTCAGCCAGCGAATGCCGATTGATGGGCGTGGATGCCGCAGAGACCCCGACCATTTATAGTCCGGTCGGTTGTGACGAGTGTAATAACCACGGTTACAAAGGCCGAACCGGTATTTATGAGCTGATTGAGGTGGATGATACCCTCCGAGGTCTGATCCATGACGGTGCCAGTGAGCAGGCTATGGTCCGGCATGCCCGTCTGGCACAAACCGGCATACGTCAGGATGGTATCCGGCGCGTGCTGGCGGGTCAGACCACCCTGGAAGAAGTGCTGCGCGTTACCAGGGAGGATTGATTTTGCCGGCATTCGAGTACGTTGCAGTCGATCAGGCCGGTCGCACCCGCAAGGGCGTCGAGGAGGGTGATTCTTCCCGTCAGGTCCGTGGGCGGCTAAGAGATCAGGGCTTGATGCCCATGTCAGTCAACCAGGTTGCCGAACGCAAGACCGTGATGCGCATGCCGGTCATGCAGCGCGGTATCAAGCCCCTTGAGCTGGCGCTGGCAACCCGGCAGATGGCGACGCTGGCAAGGGCCGGCATGCCGATTGAAGAAGTACTCGGTACGGTTGCCCGGCAAAGTGAAACCCAGAAGGTCAAATCCACCCTGTCAGCGGTGCGCACGCGTGTCATGGAAGGCTTGCCGCTGGCCCACGCGCTGGGTGAGTTTCCCTCGGTGTTTCCGGCGATCTACCGTACCACTCTGGCTGCAGGGGAGCAGGCCGGTCGTCTGGACCTGGTATTGGAGCGACTGGCTGACAATGTCGAGGCGCAGAATGCTATGCGCCAGAAGATCCAACTGGCGATGTTCTATCCAGCGATTCTGACGGTCATTGCCCTGCTTGTTACTGTGGCACTACTGACCTATGTGGTACCTGAGGTGGTGCAGGTGTTTGCTGGCATGAATCAGGAATTGCCCTGGTTGACCCGTGCGCTTATCGCAACCAGTGATGCGATGCGTAACTGGGGGCTTTTGATGCTGGTGGCGGGGGTTGTCGGTTTCATTGCGTTCAAGCAATTGCTCAAACGCCCCCAGGCCCGATACCGCTGGGACGCCTGGCTGTTGAAGGTGCCACTGTTGGGTCGACTGATTCGCGGCCTGAACACCGCGCGCTTTGCCCGAACGCTGAACATCCTGGCTGGTAGCGGCGTGCCTTTGCTGGATGCGTTGAACATGAGTGCCAGCGTGATCAGCAACGTGCCCATGCGTGATGCAGTAACCGATGCCGCCAAACGGGTGCGAGAGGGATCCGGGGTGGGGCATGCGTTGGAGCGCAGCGGCTATTTTCCACCGATGACATTGAGCCTGATTAAAAGTGGAGAGAGTAGCGGCACGCTCGATACCATGCTTGAGCGGGCAGCTGAAACCCAGGAGCGTGAACTCGAGGCCCGTATTGCCATTGTAATGGGGGTATTCGAGCCGCTGCTGATCCTGGCAATGGGGGGCGTGGTATTGATCATCGTACTGGCCATTCTGTTGCCGATCTTTGAACTCAATCAACTGGTTAACTGATGATGCACAAGACAAGTCATATGGCCCGAGCGGCCCAGCGTGGTTTCACTCTGATCGAGGTCATGGTGGTGGTGGTGATTCTGGGGATTCTGGCGGCTGTGGTCGTGCCCCGGGTCATGGATCGTCCGGATCAGGCGCGCACAACCAAGGCTCAGAACGATATTCGTGCGCTGGAAAGCGCGCTCAACCTCTACCGTCTGGATAATTTCGTTTATCCGAGTACCGAGCAGGGCCTGATTGCTCTGGTCGTTCGCCCGACAGGCTCGGATGCACCGCGTAATTACCGCAATGGTGGCTATATCGACCGCTTGCAGAAGGATCCATGGGGTAACGAATACCAGTACATGCGTCCCGGTCGAGACGGTCGGGAATATGATCTGTTCAGCCTTGGCGCGGATGCGCGCCCCGGTGGTGAAGGCGCGAACGCAGATATCGGCAACTGGAACGTTGATCGCGCCGAGGCTCGCTGAACATGCTGCGCCAGCACCCACGCCTCAGCTCCGGTTATGCAGGTTTTACTCTGATCGAGCTGCTGGTTGTGCTGGTATTGGTCGGCGTGGTTGCCAGTCTGGCAACCCTGGCAATAGGTGATGGCGCCGACCGGCAATTGCGTACCGAAACCCAACGGCTGGCCGGTGTGCTGCGACTAGCCCGGGACGAATCCCTTATTACCGGCAGTGCAGAGCGCGCGTTAGGCTTACGTCAGGACGCCTACAGTTTTCTGGAGTTGGTCGTGCTTGATGATTCAACCCGCGAGTGGCAGCCGTTGAATGATACCCAGCTGGGACCATGGCAGTTTGAACGGGACCTGATTGAAGTGGAATTGGAAATGGACGGTCAGCGCAGATCGCTGCCTCAGACACTGGGTTGGGAACCCCATATACGCCTTGGCAATACCGGTGAAATGACACCGGCCCTGATTACCCTGAAAGTCGTCGGCAAGCCCCTTCGACGCTATATCGAGATTGGTCTTGAAGGCCGCATCGAGGTGCTGGATGCCTTGCCGGAATAAGGGCTTCACCCTGTTGGAGGTGCTGGTAGCGCTGACTATTCTGGCGGTAGCGCTGGCAGCCCTGATCAAGGGTGGTTCGGATCACTCGCGCAATACGCTCTACCTGCAGGAGCGCACGCTGGCGCATTGGGCCGGGCAGAATCTGCTGGCCGAATACGAGGCGGGTATGCGCCCGCTGGCCGAAGGCAACCGCTCAGGTGACGTGACCATGGGGCCGTTTCGATACGGCTATCAGGTCAGTATCAGTGACTATACGCCTGAAGCACCGATTCCCTTGCCGGCGGTCAAGCGTATTGATATCCGTTTGTGGCTGGCTGAACAGGGTGAACAGCAACAGCGAGCATCTGTCGTCGGGTTTGCTCTGCCATGAAGCGAGCTCAAGGGGGGTTTACCCTGTTGGAGTTGCTGGTGGCGATGGCCGTGTTTGCCATGATGAGTGTCATGGCCTACAGCGGACTGCGTGCGGTCTTGACCGCCGATGAGGTGACCCAGCGACATGCACAGCGGTTGGCAGACTTGCAAGTCACCCTGAGTGTTCTGGAGCGTGACCTGGCCCAGGTTGTTGAGTTGGCGGTGCGTGATGAGTTCGGCGACCGTATGCCCTCGTTGCGTCTGCGGGCTGGTGGCGACGCCAAGCTGCTGGAACTGGTTCGTGCCGGTGCTGGCGGCGATCAGCGTCTGCGGCGCACCGCTTGGCTGATCACCGAGCAGGGCTTGCAGCGCCAGCTGTGGCCGGGCGTGGATATTGCGGACAGTGAAAGTGCCCGTGTACAGCCTTTTGGCACGCTGGTTGAAGCGGATGAAGCAATGGGGTTGGAAAGTGGCTTTGCCGTCATAGTGCGGCTGGAAGACGGTAGCCTTGATCGTCTCGATTCTTGGCCGCCGGTCAATACTGACGCGTTATCGGCGACCCTGCCTTTGGCTGTTGAAGTGACGCTGGAGTTGCCTGGTTACGGCGAAATACGACGTCTTATGGCGGTGGGGCTATGACGCCTTTCAGCCAGCAACGGGGGGTGGCGCTGATTACCGCGTTGCTGGTGGTTGCGTTGGCTGTGAGTGCGGCAGTGGCCATGGCCATGCGTGGGCAAGTGGATGTTCGGCGCACCAGTGCAGTATTTGAACGCGATTTCTCCAGACAGGTGTCCCTGGGGGGAGAAAAGATGGTGTTACAGCTGCTTGAACGCGTTGAAAGCCCGGAGGATTTGTTATGGGAAACCTGTCGTTCGCCGGTACTGCCGTTCACGGTGGACGGTGTGCGACTTCAGGCAACGCTCGATAACATGCAGTGTCGCTATAACCTGAATGCGTTGGCCGGCGCGGATGAGGCTGAACAGGGTTACTTTGCCCGCCTGGTTGATCGCGTTGGGGCTGAAAGCGGGGTAAGCATGCCAGCCGGTGCGCAATTGGCCGTGGCGGTAACCGACTGGATGAATCCCGAGACGGATGATCCGGTATACCGGCTGGATGAGCCGTCCCGTCTGGCGGGTAACCGCGAGATGTTGCTGGCCTCCGAGTTGAATTCGGTGGTGGGTATGAATACAGAAGCCTGGCAGGCCTTAGCGCCCTTTGTTACCGCCTATCCGGGGCCGTCGAGCCCGATTGATCTGGAGCGCAGCCCAGAGCTGATCAAGGAGGTCTTCGAAGGCCGGGCAGCGCCTGAGGAGGCGCCCTGGTTTATGCGTCTGGAGCTGGTAGCCGAGTTTGGCGAGCGGCGCTTTTATCAATGCTCGCTGTTGGATGCCCCCAACGGCAAAGTGGTCCTCAGAGAACAAACGGCCTGCGAGCCCTGACAATAACGGATTGATCCTATGCTGATAGTGCTGTTACCCGAATGCCGGCAGGAAGAAGACCTGGCTCAGTTGCCCCTGTACTGGTGGCAACTTGAACGTGATGGTCAGATTGTGAGTCAGGGCCAGGATGCGCTAAGCACCTTGAAAACACGCTTCCCAGCTGAACGCTTGCGTGCACTGGCTCCGCCCATGGCGGTGAGTTTGTACCGTCTGGTCATGCCGGTGCGGCGCGCCGCCGCGATTCGTGCCGCATTGCCTTTCGCGCTGGAAGATCAGCTCAGTCAGGATCTGGAGATGTTGCATTGCGTGGCCGGTCCACGGCGTGGGGATGGCCTGATAGCGGCGGCAGTCATTGATGACAGTCGCATGCAACAATGGCAGGCCTGGATTGCCGATTCTGGCTGGCGCCTTGAGGCCCTGTTGCCGTTGCCTGCGCTGCATGCTGATCAGCCCCCGACATCTGGCCTGCGGGTAGTGCCTTCGCCCTGGCCTTCTACTGTTCCGCTGGCTCTGGTCACGGCGCAAGATCAGGAGCCGGTATTGATTGAATCCGGACTGCTGGGCTTGTGGCTGAAGCGTCGTTTGGCTGATTTGCCGGAAGACCAGAAGCGCGTTGAGTTGCGTGGTTACAGTGCAGAGAGCCTGGGTTTGGGATCCGAGACTGAGGTGCTGGATTTCAGTGGCGATGATGCCGGTGCAAGTGGCAATGCTGTGTTACAGGCTGGTTTGACCGCCAGTCTGGCCGCTTCACCGGCACTCAATCTGTTGTCCGGCCCTTACGCAGCCAGCATGGCTGCGCCGCCCTGGCGCAAACTCAAGCCCTTGATGGTCGCTGCCGGAGTTGTTCTGGCCATTGTACTGGCCCAGGTCATGGTTGAGTGGCTGACGTTATCGCGCGAGCGTGATCGTTTGGTTGCTGGCATTGAGTCTGTATTCAATAGCAGCTTGCCGAACAGTCGTATGACGCCATTTCCCGCCGAGCAATTCCGACAGGTACTGAGTGGCGCCACGGGAACGACCCAGGAGAGCGGTGGAGGCTTGCTGTACGACGTGTTATCAGTGGTCAAGGCCAGTGCTGGCGCAAAGGTCGTGCAGTTTCGTGCTTCGCCGACAGAACTGGATATCGAATTGCAGTTGAGTTCCTTTGCCGAGCTCGAAACCTTGCGTGCGAATCTGGCCGGCAATGCCGGGCTCAGTGAGAGCTTGCAGGGTGCCGACTCGACGCCTGAGGGCGTCACTGCGCGGCTGAAAATTTCAAGGAGTGCACCATGAACGCCTGGTGGGCGGGTCTTGCCCCGCGTGAACGCATCATAGTCATGCTTGGCTCACTTATGCTGCTGATCATCATCCTCTGGTTGATGGTGTTGGAGCCCATTGCCGATAGAAGAGCCGCCTTGCGGGCCGAGGTTGAAGCCCTGTCATCGGACTATCAGTTCATGCAGCAACATGCGGTTGAAGTTCGTCGGCGCGCGGGTATGCAGCGTGACAGCAATACAGCGTCGGTGGGTGCAGGTTCAGTCCTGACGCTGGTGGAAGTATCTGCCAATGCAGCGGGGATCAAGTCGGTCATGGATCGGGTACAGCCGGAGGGGCAGGGCGCCAGGCTCTGGTTTGAACAGGTTGGTTTCGATCAACTGCTTGCCTGGCTGTCTGAGCTTGAGCAGCGACAGGGGTTGAAGGTCAGTCAGATATCGGTGGATGCCGGGTCGGAGCCTGGCATGGTCGCGGCACGCATTCTGGTGGAGCCACGCTGATGCTTGAGGCTATCACTTTGAAACGCAGCCTGATCCTGGCAAGCCTCCTGTACGTTCTTTCGCTGATATGGAACTTGCCCGCAGCGACTGTCTGGAAAAACCTTGCAGATCGATTGCCGGTTGCTGTGACTTTGCACGGCCTGACCGGCACTTTATGGTCAGGTCAGGTAGGTCGCATTGAGGTGAATGGCATTGATCAAGGCGCACTGAGTTGGGACTGGCGGCCAGCGGGCTTGCTCAAAGGTGCCATCAGCCTCGATCTTGATTGGCGGCCGCGTAATGGTCAGGTTTATGCCGAGCTACATGCCGGTTTGCGCCGTGTGACCTTACGTGAGGTCAATGGGCGGTTGGATGCAGCGAGCATGGCGGCGGTCAATAAAGCACCTTTCGTGTTGGCAGGCAGTTGGTTGCTTGATGTCCCTGTGCTGGAGCTGAATAATCTTGAGCATGTCGGTCAGGCCAGTGGTCGCCTGGTATGGGACAGCGCTGCAGGTGGCTTGCCACAGCCTATTCCCCTTGGGCATCTCAGTGCTGAACTGCAGGGTATGGATGGTTGGCTCAATTTCACCCTGTCTGATCAGGGTGGTCCGCTGGGGCTTCAGGGGACGGCACGCTGGCGTCCGGGCCAGCCCATGGAGCTTAATACTCGCCTGCAGGCACGCAGTACAGCCGATGCGGGGCTGGTTGGTGGTCTGGGGCTCTTGGGTACTCCCGGGCCCGATGGCTGGATTGAATGGCAAGCCTGGCTGCAATAGCCGATGAACCACCTCTGGGGAGTACGCGGTATGCGCTATCAGATTCTAATCTTGGCTTTTATCTTGATGGCCGGTTGTGCAAGTCAAGGCAGGCAGCCTGGATCCGATGCTGTATTGGTCGATATTCGAGCCAAGCTTGGGCTTGGGCGATGCGGTGCCGAGCTGGTCGAAGAAGTTCGTGCTCTGGCACGACCTGGCCTGGAGCAGGAGGCGGCCTATGCCTGTCTGCAGCAAGGTCAGGTGTTGATGGTCGAGCAGTTGCTGTCGGATTACCAGTCGCGACACGGCAATCCGCCCAACGTGGATTACTCAGTCTACCTGCTGGCACTGGTTGATTACGTGCGGTTCGAGCTGGCCGAAGGTGATCCGAATAGCCGTCTTGACGCTGGTCGAAAGGCCCATGAGCAGTTGGTTGCCTTCGTACGGAGTTATCCGGATTCAGCTTACCGCCAGGAGGTTGTGCCGCGGCTGGAGGCGCTTCACGAAGGCATGGCCAGAGCCGAATACCAGATTGCCTTGGCTGATATCGAGGGTGGCAAGCGCGAGTTGGGTGTTTCGCGTTTACGCTATGTGCTGCAACATTATCCGCGCAATGAGGCGGCCATTGATGCACGTCGCTGGTTGGATCTGCACCAGGAACTGTGATGCGTTGTGATGGATTCAGGTTCCGGTCGGCCTGCCATGTTTTAGGGCAAAGTGCCAGCCTTTCATTGTGCTTGAGCCAACTTTGTGCACAGTTTGTGCGCACCCTTGCAATCTCACTGTCAAAAACCTACGTAAGTCATTGATATCTGCTTGATGATCCTAAGTCATTGATTTAAATAGGTATTATTTTGGTCATTTTTTAGCCATTCTAGGATGTGACCCCGTGTTTCAGGGCTCTTAGCGGCTTTTTGTCAGGCTATCCACAAAGTTATGCACAGATTTTGTGGATAGCTATTGAGTCCAGGCTGATTCAGATTCCTTCGGGGATGTCTTCGCCGCCAAGGGCTGCGGTCAGGGAAGGGATAAGCTCGGACAGCGTCAGTGTCATGATGCTGAAGTTGGCATCCAGCTGGCTTGCCATATCGTCCCCACCTTGCTCCTCGGCTTGCTCGGTCAACAGGTCTTCGAAGCGCAGGCGCTTGATGCCGAGTTTATCGTCGAGGCTGAAGGCCAGCTTGTTTTGCCATTGCAGAGCCAATTGGCTGACCTGTTTGCCGGCCGTCAGATGCTGCTGGATTTCTTCGCTGGACAGGTCCTGGCGCTTGCAGCGGATGACACCCCCTTCATCGCTGGTATCGCGTAGTTCGCATTCATCACCGATTTCCAGTCCCTCCGGTGCGGTACCGGTCTTGACCCACTCGGTCATGCAGGCAGAGGGCGCTATCTTGACGTTCAGAGGGCGAACGGGGAGGCTGCCGGTGCACTCGCGCAGCAGGCTTAGCAGGTCCTCTGCACGCTTGCTGCTGGAGGTGTCAATGGCAATCCAGCCGTGCTGTGGCGCGATACAAGCGAAGGTGGTCTGGGTGCGGGTAAAGGCGCGTGGCAAAAGCGACATGACCAGCTCGTCCTTCAAGGTATCGCGTTCCTTCTTGTAGACCTTGCGGCCATCACGCGCTTCGATTTCTTCAACCTTTTCACTCAAACCATCTCGAACAACACTGCCAGGCAAAATGCGTTCTTCCTTGCGCAGAGCCAGCAGCCAGTAACCTGCATTGACCTGCAGCAGGTTCTCGGCATGGCGACCAAAGGGCGTAGTCCACCCCAGCGTATGGGTTTCCTGGCTGCCACAGGGCCGGGCAGGCCGCTGTTCAAGTGCGCTGATCAGTTCGGATTCGGAAAAGGGGATGGTCTGACTGAAGCGATAGAGCTGAAGATTACGAAACCACATGGGGGCTTGTCCTTGTTCGTGCGGCACAAAAGGGGACAATATTGCCTGAGCGGGGATGCTTCGGCCAGTCAATGCGTCTTGATTATTAACATATTGATAATGGCTGAATTTATTTTTCAAAAAGGTATTGCCAGCGCAGTAAAAGCTGCCTAGAATGCGCCCCACTTCGAGAGCAAATGGGTGATTAGCTCAGCTGGGAGAGCATCTGCCTTACAAGCAGAGGGTCGGCGGTTCGATCCCGTCATCACCCACCACTCGCACTCGTCGTATAGCGCAGCGGTAGTTCAGTTGGTTAGAATACCGGCCTGTCACGCCGGGGGTCGCGGGTTCGAGTCCCGTCCGCTGCGCCATTTTTTCCCCACGCTTTTCGCACCACCCCTTCTTGTCCTTGCCTGTGTACACACTTCCAGAATTGCCCAGTAGCCTGAATACCCCAAGCCCTGCTAAGCTCAACGTTTTCCCATGCCCTTTCAGGGTCAGTCTATTGAGGTAAGCATGAAGCGTAATTTTCTGGCAGCCAGTGTTGCATTAAGTGTTCTAGTTCTTGCCGGTTGTGAAAAAGAGCCTGAGTTGGAAACCCCGGCACAGCATTTTTCCTATGGCGTGGGTATGAATATCGGAACCAGCATGCGTGAAGATGGTTTGACTGATATTGATGTTCAGGCTCTGGCTCTCGGGTTGCAGGATGCCATGTCGAATGAGCCTGCGCGTTTGGGTGAAGAAGAGCTGGCAGCCGCTTTTGAAGAGCATCAGAAAAACGTTCAGGAGCGTGCCTCAGAATTGGCTGGTGAAGTGTTGGCTGCCAATGAAGCCTACCTGGCCGAGAATGGCAAGCGCGAAGGCGTCACTACAACTGAATCCGGATTGCAGTATGAAGTGCTGACCCAGGCTGAAAGCGAAGGCCCGAGCCCTACGGAAAGCGACATCGTTACTGTGCACTATGAAGGCAAGCTGCTTGATGGCACTGTGTTTGACAGCTCGATCAGTCGCAATGAGCCCATCGAGTTTCCTGTGGGTGGCGTGATTCCTGGTTGGGTTGAAGTACTGCAATTGATGCAGGTTGGTGACAAGTGGAAAGTCACCATTCCAAGTGATCTGGCTTATGGTGTGCGTTCACCCAGCCCGGCTATTCCGCCGAACTCGGTTCTGGAATTTGAGATCGAGTTGCTGGAAATCGCCAACCTCGGCGAGTAGTCTGCCTAGTAACAGCTCCGGAGCCCTATAATAGAGCGTGCAGGCTCCGGAGTGTTACTGTTATGCACATTTTGCGGTAACACTTCCTCGCGTCTGCTTCTGCGCCCCCTGATTCTTTCGCTGTCACTTCAACTCCATGATATTGTTGATATTTTTTTATTTGATCAAAAAGTGCGCAGTTTGAGTCGCAGCACGTCTTGTAGGGGTTTTGGCTTCTTTCTCAGACCTTGCCCACAGAGTTATCCACAGATCTTGTGGGTAACTGTTCAGTCGAACAGACTCACCAGTTCGTTGATTTGACCTTCTTCCTGTAGCTTATTGATAACACCCCTCAACTGCTCGGCTCTGGCTTGTTCCTGGATGCCAATAGCGCAGCTCAACGCCATTTCCTCAAGGCTCCACTGACTGACTTGGAGGCCTTCCAGGCGATGCTGCCGAATCAAGTGGCTGGCTGCCCGTCTCAGATCGACGGATGCGTGTAGACGGCCACGTTGCAGCATTCTCAGACGGGTTTCTATATCACGGACATCCAGTCTTTGAACCAAACCCTTGTCAAAGGCCTCGGTCAAGGCCGGTGCATAGTGATAACCCAGTGAGGCACCAACAATCTTGCCATGCAGCGCATTGATACTGTCCGGAGCAGGCTCGCCCTCAGGCACAATCAGAATGTCTGCATCATGGTAGAGCACGTTCGTCCACAGCAGGTTTTCTGCCCGTGCATGCCAGCCTGGTTGAGTGTTACAGATCAGGTCGATACGACCCGATTCCAGGGCCTCATCAATGCGCGCATTGGGCGTATCGACAAACTGCACCTGCCACCCTAGTTCCTGTGCAACGCGCTCACCAATGACACGGGTCAGACTGTTTTCCAGTTGACCATCACGGGTAACCACATAGGGCGGTGGGTCAGTTGGAGAAAAGCCCCAGTTCAGAGAAGCCGCATGAAGGACTTCAAGCGGAAATAATGCCCAGATGCTGATGGAAACTAAAAAGAGCTTCACGCTGACCCCGATATAGCCTGACTGCTATCAAGCATAGCTGAATATTGTCCGAGTCAGTCATGGGGGGAGAGCAATTATATCGGTAAGCTGGTCGGCACGACCGTAGGGGGGAGGCGGTGCAGATGACCTGCACCGCCTGTGATGCTGCTTAACTGGCTTTTGCGACCTGTTGTTTCAACTCCAGCAGGTCAATGAGGATCTGACCGGTTTCACTCAGGAAGGGATCATCCTGGGCTGCTGCATCGCTCTCAGGCGGTACCTGGGAGGATTCAGCCATAACATCCTCTTCTGTCTGCAGCTTGCTCAGCAGAGGCTCCCCACGTGCTTCCAGGCGACGGTTTTCGAGAGCCAGCAAGTCACGTTCAAAGGCCTGTTGCTGTTCGCGTCGCGTTGCTTCATTCAGCGGCAGGTATGTGCGCTCTTCCATACTGCGATTAAGTTCAAGCCGCGCCAGGGTATAGGAAAAGTCAGGGTCATTTGCGGCACGAAGTTGATGGCGCTCGCCAAGCAGGGTCATGAAGGGTGCAAGCTGTCTATCGACACGGTAATCAGCTGGTGCGATGGTATCCCAGGGAAGCGCGCCGGGAAGACTGCTCTCGCCAATCTTACTGGTCTCCAGCAGGGATGGGTAAAGAATATCCGGTACCACGCCGCGATGCTGGGTGCTTTGTCCGGATACGCGGTAAAACTTGGCCAATGTCAGCTTCAGCTCACCATGATTGAGAGGCTGGATCGACTGAACCGTGCCTTTGCCAAAGGTTGGTTCACCAATGACAACCGCGCGACCGTAATCCTGCATGGCGCCGGCAAAGATTTCCGATGCCGAGGCAGACAGGCGATTAACCAAGACGGCCATGGGCCCGCCATAGACAATGCCTGGGTCGGTGTCATCAAGAACCTGAATCTCGCCCTGGGTATCGCGCACCTGGACTGTGGGGCCGCGATCAATAAACAAGCCGGTCAGTTCGGTTGCTTCCTGCAATGAACCGCCGCCATTATCACGCAGATCAAGGACAACACCGTCCACACCATCGGCCGTCAGCTCGCTGAGCAGTCGGCGTACGTCACGGGTTGTACTGCGATAGTCCTTGTCACCGCGGCGCTGGGCTCTGAAGTCGATATAAAAACCCGGCACATGAATAACGCCAATCCGTTGCAGTTGGTCTCCCTCGCCATACTCAAGCACCGAAGATTTGGCAGCCTGATCCTCGAGTTTGATTGACTCGCGTACCAGCAGCACTTCGCGGCTGCTCAGGTCGGTGGCGGGGTTGCTGGCCGGGATGACTTCGAGGCGCACACTGGAGCCTTTCGGGCCGCGGATCAGCTTGACCACTTCGTCCAGACGCCAGCCCACCACATCCACCATGTCGGTATTGCCCTGGGCAACACCAATGATACGGTCAGCAGGTGCCAGTTGCTGACTATTGGCGGCTGGCCCGGCAGGGACAAGACGAACAATCTTGGTATATTCGTTATCGCTTTGCAGCACAGCGCCAATGCCTTCCAGCGACAGACTCATGTTGATATCGAAGTTCTCGGCATTTTCTGGCGACATGTACTGAGTGTGAGGATCATAGCTTTGCGCGAAGGCGTTGAGGTAGTTCTGAAAGATATCCTCACCACGGGTCTGACTGAGGCGCAGAGCCTGGCCATCATAACGGCGAGTCAGCGTTTGTTTGATCGTGTCCATATCCCGCCCGGCCAGTTTCAGGCGCAGAATTTCATCCTTGATCTGTTGCCGCCAGAGGCTGGTAAGGGCGGCCTCGTCGGCTACCCATTCGGCTTTCTCGCGATCAACCATGATGCTCTGGTCCGAGGTGAAGTCCATGCTTTCTAGTTCGTTGTCGAGTAGATTGCGGGCAAAATCGACACGTTGCTGCAAGCGCTCCAACTGACGCTTGTGCAGTGCAAATCCAAGGCTTAAATCGCCCGCCAGCAGATGATCGTCGAGGCGATACCGAAAGGGTTCAAAGGCCTGCAGGTCTTCGCTGGTAAACAGGCTACGCTGGGGATCCAGTTGCCCCAGATAATTGTCGAACATGGCCCCGGATAGCGTGTCATCCAGTGAAATCCGGTTGTAATGATGTCGCCTCAACAGCTCAATCGTGTTCAAGCTGGCAATCACCTGGTCACGGGTGGGTTGCAGGCTATCCAGATCCAAGGGTGCTGGACTGTCGACGGCAAGGGCATTGCCACCAATAGCCACAAAGGCAACCAGGCAGGTCTGTCGCAGAAGATTGTAGCGTTTCATCGAGGTAGAGTTCCGGAAAGGCTGAGGATTTCACTTGCTAGTTTAGGCGCAATACGGGAGCCTGAGTTCCCGATTGATTAACTGATATTTCACTATGGAGGCACTGTGAGAGGATTGCAAGCCGAGGGCGGCGCCCTGCAATGGGGTGAACTGCCCGCAGTAGAGCTGGCAGACGGACAGGTCAGAGTGGCCATAAAAGCGGCGGGCCTGAACAGGGCTGATTTGCTGCAAAAAGCCGGTATGTATCCACCCCCGCCGGGTGTAACCCCGGTTCTGGGCCTGGAGTGTGCTGGAGAGGTAATCGAGACTGCCGGTCAGACGCGCTGGAAGGTGGGTGACCGGGTTTGTGCCCTGCTCGCTGGTGGCGGTATGGCAGAAGAAATCGTGGTCGATGCGGGTCATCTGCTGCCGGTCCCGGCCGAGTTGAGCTGGGCAGATGCCGCCGCCATCCCTGAAGTCTTCAGTACCGCCTGGTTGAATATTTTTGAACTGGGTGCCGCCAAAGCGGGTGAGAAGGTGCTGATTCATGCCGGCGCCAGCGGTGTTGGTACAGCAGCCATTCAACTGTGCAACGTCATGGGTAACCCCTGTTGGGTGACCCTGAGCAGCGATGACAAGCTCGCCGCTTGCGTTGCCTTGGGCGCCGAGGGTGGGGTGCTGAGGCAGCATGGCATCAAGACCCTGATGCCCAGCGGTCCCTTTGACGTGGTTCTGGATCCGGTAGGGGCGACCTACGCTCAGGATCATCTGGACCTGATCGGTCTGGATGGGCGCTGGGTGTTGATCGGTCTGATGGGGGGACGCGAGGCACATCTGGATCTGGCCAAGCTGCTGGTCAAGCGCATTCAGTTGACCGGCTCCACCTTGCGTACTCGCAGTGCCGAGTTCAAGGCTGGCCTGTTGGCGCGTATGGAAGGCAAACTCTGGCCACACTTTGCCTCAGGTGCGCTGAAGCCACTGGTGGCCAGAACCTATGGTTTTGATCAGGCTGAAGAGGCCTTTGCTGAGCTGGCACGTGATCAGATCGTCGGCAAGATCGTCCTGCTGCGCGATTGAGGCTGTCTGAGGGTGTCGGCTATAGGCCGGCACCCTCAACTCAAATCAGACTGGCGCTGTCATAGAAGCCGGTCAGCACCCGCATCAGGTAGTCGATATCGCGACTGCCCGCCATCTCTCGAATGGAGTGCATGGCAAAGGTCGGTGCACCTACATCGACGGTGCGCACCCCCAGTCGACTGGCGGTAATCGGGCCGATGGTGCTGCCACAACCCATGTCGCTGCGCACTACAAAACTTTGTACCGGCACACCCTGTTGCAGACACAGCTGACGGAACAAGGCGGCGGTCTCACTGTTGGTGGCATAGCGTTGATTGCTGTTGATCTTGATCACTGGACCGGCATTCAGCTGGGGGCCATGATTGGCATCGTGCTTGTCGGCATAGTTGGGATGCACCGCGTGGGCATTATCGGCTGACACCAGCACGGAATGTTGAATGCTGCGCAACCGCTTGTCCGAATCAGGTATCAGGCGTTGCAGTACATGCTCAAGAAAAGGGCCATCTGCACCACAGGCGGAGCTGGAGCCAATCTCTTCGTGATCAGTGCAGACGAGCAGGCAAGCCTGCTGACCGTCGCTGTTGAGCAGGGCCTGCATGCCACAGAAACAGGACAGCAGATTATCCAGCCGAGCGGCGCTGAAGAAGTCTCCGTCCAGTCCAATGACAGCGGGTGGCTGGGTGTCGTAGAAACTCAGCTCATAGTCCAGCACCAGATCAACATCGATATCCGGGTATTCCGCGCGCAGTTGTTCTGCCAGCAGATCGCGAAGTTGACGGGGCGACGTTAGACCATGTGCCAGCACCGGTGGTAGATGGGTCTGGGCATTGATCGCAATGCCGTCATTGACGCCGCGGTTAAGGTGGATCGCCAGACTGGGAATGCTGGCAATGGCGCGCTGGAAGTCAATCAAATGGCTTTGAAGCTGCCCCTGCGTATTGCGGAAGGTCACTCGCCCGGCCAGCGACAGATCACGATCGAACCAGGGCGCCAGCAGCGCGCCGCCATAGACCTCGACGCCCAGTTGCCAAAGTCCTTGTTGCTCCAGTTCAGGCTGGGGTTTGACCTTGAGACAGGGACTGTCGGTATGCGCGCCCACCAGTCTCAGACCCTGCTCAAGAGGTCTGTTGCCCAGACTGAAAGCGATCAGTGACGAGTCATTGCGGGTAACCAGATAGTTGCCGCCAGCCTTTAGTTGCCATTCATTGCGTTCATCAAGTTGCTCATAGCCAGCGTCCTTGAGTCGCTCAACCAAGGTCTGAGTGGCATGGAACGGGGTCGGTGAGGCTTGTATTAAATCAGCCAGTTGCTGTGTCAGGGACGTGCTCATGCAGTACTCCTTGGGTGCCGTCCAACCTAAAAGGGGGCCGGGCTGACAAAATTCATGGGTTCGCCGCTGCGCGGGTGCTGTATGCCCAGGCTGGCTGCGTGCAGCGCCAGTCGAGGGCAGGCCGCCAGTGCTAGCGGATGGGCATACAGCTGGTCACCGAGTAGTGGATGCCCGATGGCCAGCATGTGCACACGTAACTGATGGGAGCGCCCGGTTATCGGCGTCAGTTCAACGCGGCAGTAGTCATCCTTGCGTTCAAGAATACGCCAAAAGGTCTGTGCCCGTTTACCCAGTTCATGGTCGACTACATGCCGTGGCTTGGTGGGTGGATCATAGCGCAGGGGCAGGTCGATCTGCCCTGAGTCGGCGTCCGGCTGACCCCAGCACAGGGCAATGTAGATTTTCCGTGTTTCGCGGTCGTGAAACTGGCGAGAGAGCTCTCTGTGACTATCAGCGTTGCGACCCAGTACCAGCAAGCCTGAGGTTTCCCAGTCGAGGCGGTGGACAATCCGCGCTTCCGGGTAGCCATTGTCCTGCAGGCGAGTGATCAGGCAATCCTTGTTATCCTCGGCACGGCCCGGAACCGAGAGCAGCATGGAGGGTTTGTCGACGATCAGGAAGTCCGGATCTTCATGCAGAATTCCGATGGAACTGAGGGGCATGCGCGTACCAGGGCGCCCGTTTGGGCGCCGTTATCGGGGTCAGGGGCGTTCAGGCAAGGTAATGTTCAGTTCGAGGATTGAGCAATCGTCCTGATTGTCCAGGGCAACATGCACCTGATCCCGGTCGATCTTCACATACTTGCTGATGACATCAATGATTTCCTGCTGAAGCTGCGGCAGATAGTCCGGCTGCGAGCGCTGGCCACGTTCGTGGGCGACGATGATCTGCAGCCGCTCCTTGGCCATAGAGGCGCTGGATTGGGGCTTTTTGCGGTCACGGAAATAATCAAAGAGACTCATTAGCGACTCCCGAACAGGCGTTGCAGCAGGCCTTTTTTCTGGGCTTCGAGGAAACGGTGCGGACGTTCTTCGCCGAGCAGACGATCAACCGCATCACTGTAGGCCTGGCCAGCATCACTGGTGTCATCCATGATCACCGGCACGCCCTGGTTGGAGGCCTTGAGTACCGCCTGGGATTCAGGAATCACGCCGAGCAGAGGGATGGAGAGAATATCTTCCACATCACTGACCGAGAGCATTTCGCCATTTTCCACGCGTTCGGGATTGTAGCGGGTCAGCAGCAGGTGTTCCTTGATCTTCTCGCCCTGCTCGGCACGTTTGGACTTGCTGGCCAGCAGGCCGAGCATGCGGTCGGAGTCGCGTACCGAGGAGACTTCCGGGTTGGTTACAACCACCGCTTCATCAGCGAAATACATCGCCAGATGCGCACCCTTTTCGATACCGGCCGGGGAGTCGCAGACGATAAAGTCGAAGCTTTCCTTCAGCTCATCCAGTACTCGACCAACGCCTTCTTCGGTAAGGGCATCCTTGTCGCGGGTTTGCGAGGCCGGCAGGATAAACAGCTTGTCGCAGCGCTTGTCCTTGATCAGGGTCTGGTTCAGGTTGGAATCGCCGTTGATCAGATTGACGAAGTCGTAGACTACTCGGCGTTCGCAACCCATGATCAGATCAAGATTACGCAGGCCGACGTCAAAATCGACGATGACGGTCTTGAAGCCGCGCAGGGCGAGTCCGGTGCCGATGGCGGCGCTGGTGGTGGTTTTGCCAACGCCGCCTTTGCCTGAGGTTACGACTATGATCTTAGCCAAAATGACCTTCCTGTCCGGTAATGTGAAATCGGGTTGATATGTTCAAGGCATGGCTGGCTTGCAGTCAGACCATGGGGATGCTCGCAAGCCAGTGAAATGGCGCAAGGCTACTGCCGCTGGGCATCCTGTGATGGTTGCACAGTATCTGTCATAGGGGCGCTATCTTCAAGCTGTCACCTTCGAGGCTGACGTGGGCGGCTTGCTTCCAGCACTGCTTGCGCAGGTCCTCAGCGACCTTGTACTGCCCTGCGATGGATACCAGCTCGGCTTCCAGTGACTGGCAAAAGATCCGCGCGTCGGTATTGCCACGCACGCCTGCCAAGGCCCGGCCGCGCAGTGGCCCGTATACATGGATGTTGCCATCAGCCAACAGTTCCGAGCCGGCACTGACCGGCGCCAGCACCACCAGATCACCGCCTGGCGCGTAGACCTGCTGGCCGGAGCGAATGGGCTGAGTAATGATGCGGGCTGGCCCACTGCTGGCGGCCAGCTCGGTAGCTTTGGCTTCTACCGGGGCTTCGGTTGGGCTTTCCAACGGTTTTTCCCGGCCCCGGGCAGGGGGCATCAGTACCAGGTTGCTCTGCTGGGCCAGCGGTCTGAAGTTTTCATTGCCACGCAGGGCTACCGGCTGCAGACCTCGGTTGCGGCAAATCTGCAGCAGGCCGGCCAGGGTGCTGATGTTCATATGCGCGTCGAGTTTTTCCAGGCTGATTACCAGGGGGGTGTCGTTGAAAAAATTCGGCGCCTGCTCGACCTTCTCCGACAGCTGCTTGGCGAAGCGGCCGGCATCCAGGCGTAGTACTTCAATCACCGTCACCGTGAGCATGCCACCCTTGAGTTGGAATACCGGATCATTGTCGAGGAGGTCAGGCGTTTGGTCAGCAGTCATGTCATATCCACAGGGCTGGTTTAATGCGCACACTTATATAGATTGCCCGCGCGGATCGCAAGCATTGCGCAGCTTGGGTAGAATGCAGTTTTTCCGGCTATGGTCACAGGTATGAGTCGTTCGGTTTTCACCAGGGCACTGCTGCATCCACGATACTGGTTATTGTGGCTTGGATTAGGCGTGCTGTGGCTGTTCGTGCGTTTGCCCTATCCACTGTTGCTGGCCTCGGGTCGGTTGCTGGGTAGGTGCATGTATCATCTGATGGCCGAGCGCCGACGTATTGGTGAAATCAATCTGGCCCTGTGCTTTCCCGACTGGAGTGAAGCGCGTCGCACGGCGCTGCTGCGTGAGAACTTCCAGTCCAATGGTATTGCCCTGTTTGAAATGGCCATGGCCTGGTGGTGGCCTAAGCCGCGTCTGGCAAAGCTGGCTCATATTGAAGGGCTTGAGCATCTGCAGGCGGCGGCTGCCGCCGGTAAGGGAGTGGTATTGATGTCGATGCATTTCACCACACTGGAGATTGGCGCATCGCTGCTGGGTCAGAAAGTCACCATTGACGGCATGTACCGTGAGCACGCCAATCCGGTATTTGACTTTGTTCAACGCCGGGGTCGCGAGCGACACAATGCTGATGCCAAGGCGATCGAGCGCGAAGATGTGCGCAGCATGTTCAAGTCCCTGCGTTCCGGGCGGGCCACCTGGTATGCGCCGGATCAGGATTACGGCCGCAAGGCCAGTGTCTTTGTCCCCCTGTTTGGCGTGCCTGCAGCGACCGTAACCGCTACCAGTACCTTTGCTCGTCTGGGTAAGGCCTTGGTGATTCCCTTTACTCAAACCCGTCTGCCCGGGGCCAAGGGCTATCAACTGACGGTGCATGCGCCGCTGGAAAACTTTCCTGGAGCAGACGAAGCAGCCGATGCCCTGCGCATCAATCAGTGGATAGAGCAGGCAATTCTGGCCCAGCCTGAACAGTACATGTGGGTTCACCGGCGCTTCAAAACCCGCCCCGAGGGTGAGCAGCGGCCTTACGCCAAGCGCCGTCGTCGGCAGCGCCGGAGGTCTCGCAGTTGATCCGCAATACGGGCTGTGGGCCTGGCAGTACCGGGCTGATCCTGTCGGGTGGTGGTGCCCGTGCGGCCTATCAGGTGGGTGTTCTGCAGGCTATTGCTGACTTGTTGCCGGATCACGCGCGTAATCCCTTTCCCATTGTCTGCGGTACCTCGGCCGGTGCCATCAATGCACTGGCGCTGGCTACCAACGCCAGTGATTTCCCGGATGCGGTCAAGCGCATAGCGGGGGTGTGGTCGAATTTCAGTTGCGATCAGGTTTACCGCACCGATTGGCGTGGTGTGCTGGCCCAGGCCATGCGCTGGAGTGGTGCCAACCTGTTGGGGATTGGCCGGCAGCATCCCACCTCGCTGCTGGATAACCGGCCACTGCGACATCTACTGGATCAGAGCCTGCATTTCGGCAAGATTGATGAGGCCCTGCAAAGCGGTCAGCTGCAGGCGATCTCGGTCAGTGCCTTTGGTTATCAATCCGCGGAATCGGTGTGTTTTTATCAGGGCCTTGACCGCATTGCGCCCTGGAACCGGCACCGCCGTGTGGGTGTGCAAACGCGCCTTGGCCTGGATCACCTGATGGCGTCGGCGGCGATTCCAGTGGTCTTTCCGCCGGTGCGACTCAACCGCGAATGGTTTGGTGACGGCGCGGTGCGCCAGCGTGCACCGATCAGTCCGGCCCTGCATCTGGGGGCAGACCGGGTGCTGGTGATTGGTGTATCGGATAACCTGGCCAATGAGCCCGCGGCGGGACGGCGTGGCCCGCGTTTGCGCGCTGCAGCACCACCCAGTCTGGCGCAAATCAGCGGTCATCTGCTGAACAGCACCTTTGTCGATAATCTGGAGACCGATGTCGAGTTGCTGGAGCGTATGAACCGGCTGGCCGGCTATCTGCCCAGTGGTGCCCGTGAGCATGGGCGCGGGCTGCAAAAGGTCGATGTGCTGATTATTTCGCCCAGCGAACCGCTGGATGTGATTGCCGCCCGACATCGCCGTGCGCTGCCGGGGGCAATACGCTTCTTTCTGCGCGGTAGTGGCGCCACCCGTGCCTCGGGCGGCAGTGTGCTCAGTTACCTGCTGTTCGAGGCAGAGTACTGCCGCGAACTCATTGCGCTTGGCCACCGTGATGCGATGGCCAAGCGTGAGGCGCTGCAAGTGTTTCTCGGACTGCTTTGCCCGCTCTGATCAACCCACTACCACAATACGCAGTGCGTCCAGTCTGACCTTGGCCTGGCCCAGCTGGGTCAGGCCTTCCTGCTGCACACGGGCGAGAAAGTCCAATTCCTCCTGGCGTACCAGCGGGTTGACTGCGCGCAGGGCAGTGAGGCGCTCGATCTCATCCTCCAGATCGCGGCTGAAGCGCGCACAGGCGTTGCTGACCAGTTGAGCGTGCTGGCCTGCCGCGGCAAGCTCGGCATTGTTCAGCATGGCCTGCACAACATCGCGCTGGGTTTTGGCAATCTTGCTGGCCAGGTGTCTTGGCACGCTCTCGAGCTGACCATCCAGGGTGTCAAAACTGACCTTGGCTGCCAGGTCATTGCCACTCATATCCAGCAGACAGCGTACCGGCGTGGGCGGCAGGTAACGCTGAAGCTGCAGGTGTCTGGGGGCAATGGCTTCGCTGACAAACAGGCACTCCAGCAGCATGGTGCCGGGCTTGAGTGCCTTGTTCTTGAGCATGGCGACCGCACTGTTGCCCATGCTGCCGGACAACACCAGATCCATGCCGCCCTGCAACATCGGGTGTTCCCAGGTAATGAACTGCATGTCTTCGCGGGTCAGGGCGGTGTTGCGATCGTAGGTAATGGTCACGCCTTCGTCGTCACCGAGCGGAAAGCTGGAATCCAGCATACGCTCGCCGGGACGCAGAACCAGTGCGTTATCGGAGTGATCCTCGCTATCGATGCCGAACACATCGAACAGGCGTTCCATATAGATGGCCAGTTGCGGATCATTATCCATTCGCTCGATCTGCTTGATCATCTGCTCGGCATCACCGTGCCCGCGGGAGTGGATTTCCAGCAGGCGATCGCGCCCATCATGCAGTTGCTGCTCCAGCGCCAGACGGCTGCTGCGGACTTCGTCGAGCAACGCGTGCCAGCTGTCGGTGTCGGGATGATCAAGCAGGTGCAGCAGGCGCAGGCCAAAGTCGTGCTGCAGGGCGTTGCCGGTCGGACAGGTCGCTTCGAAGGCGTTCAGTGCCAGGTGATACCACTCGAACAGGCGCTGCTGGGCTGTATCTTCCAGGTAGGGCACATGGATTTCGATGCTGTGCTGCTGACCGATGCGATCCAGTCGGCCGATGCGCTGCTCGAGTAGATCGGGGTGACTGGGCAGATCAAACATGACCAGATGGTGAGCAAACTGGAAGTTGCGTCCTTCGCTGCCGATCTCGGAGCAGATCATGACCTGGGCGCCAAACTCCTCGTCGGCAAAAAAGGCGGCAGCCCGGTCCCGTTCAATGATGCTCAGACCTTCATGGAAGACCGTGGCGGGGATGCCGCTGCGCACGCGCAGGGCATCATCCAGGTCCATGGCTGTTTCGGCATGGGCACAGATCACCAGTACCTTGCTGCGCTTGAGCATCTTCAGGGTATCAATCAGCCACTCAACCCGGGCATCCACTTGCCACCAGGGCTGTTCCTCGCCGCCAGCCTGGGCTTGAAAGCCGACCTCCGGATAGAGTGCACTGCGACCTTCCAGGTCCTGGTACATGTCGGGGCAGGGCAGGGGCTGCGGGTGCAAATGGCGTACCGGGAAGCCGGCGATAGCGGCCCGGGTATTGCGATACAGCACGCGCCCGGTGCCGTGCCTGTCGAGCAATTGGCGGATCAGGCTGTCGCGGGCTGATTCAGACTCGGCGCCGGCTTGACCCAGAGCCTGTAGAAGCCGGTCCGCGCTTTGTCCCAGCCAGTTGCTGATGGCCTGCTGTTGCTCTGATTCCAGTGTGTGCGCATCCAGCAGTTGCTGAACGGCCTCAGCAACCGGTTGGTAGCCAGCGGTTTCTGCACGGAAGGCCTGCAGATCATGGAAGCGGTCGGGGTCCAGAAGGCGCAGACGGGCAAAGTGACTGGCTTGACCCAGTTGCTCGGGCGTGGCCGTTAGCAACAGAACGCTGGGAATGGCTCGGGCCAGTTGTTCTACCAGGCTGTATTCCGGGCTTGGTGCGTCCTCATCCCATACCAGGTGATGAGCTTCATCAACGACCAGTAGATCCCAGTCGGCGGCCTGCAGGCATTGGCGTGCGAAGGGGTTGTCGAGCAGGAACTCAAGGGCGACCAGCGCCAGTTGCTCCTCTTCAAAGGGGTTTTCTTCGGCGCCCTGGCAACGTTCGGTATTGAACAGGGCAAAGCGCAGATTGAAGCGCCGGCGCATTTCAACCAGCCATTGGTGCTGCAAGTTCTCCGGTACCACAATAAGTACCCGGCGCACGCGTCCGGTCTGTATTTGCCGGTGAATGACCAGGCCGGCCTCAATGGTCTTGCCCAGACCCACTTCGTCGGCCAGCAGGACGCGCGGCGCGATGCGGTCGGCAACCTGGCGGGCGATATGTAATTGATGGGCAATCGGTTGGGTACGCACACCGGCCAAGCCCAGCAAAGGGGATTGCTGGATGCGGCAGTAGTGCCGCAGGCTGTCATAGCGCAGGCTGAACCAGGGCAGCGGATCAATTTGACTGGCGAACAGACGGTCGCTGGCCAGTCGGAACTGGATAAAGTTGTCCAGCATGGTTTCGGCAAACTCGGTCGGGCTGCCATCTTCACGCAGGCCACTGTAGACCAGCAGGCCGGCCTCTTCCCGGACATCGGTCACCGTCAACTGCCAGCCTTCATGGTGACTGATGCTGTCACCCGGACTGAATCGTACGCGGGTTAGAGGCGCATTGCGCAGCGCGTAATGACGGGTTTCACCGCTGGCGGGAAACAGCATTACCAGCAGGCGGTCATCCTGTGACAGCAGCGTGCCCAGTCCGAGTTCCGATTCGCTGTCACTGACCCAGCGCTGTCCCGGGGTAAATACGCTCATGCCATACTCCTGACCATCCACAAAAGGCGGCTATCTTAACTGAAGCTGGAGCAGGGACAAACTGCAAAGCGCCAGGGACGGGTGAGGGCTAAATTCGCTATTTATCTCAGAAATGTGAACTTGTTCACTTTTGATTGGATAAAGATTGATCAATTGTTGTCGATATAATGACAGTACGTGCTATCCGAACAGTTTTTGATACTGTACCAACTCGGGATAACGCGCAATTTTGCCAGCCATCTGGCTGGCCGGGGACGATGTTCAAGCGAGGCAGTCATGCTTATACCGGGGCTCCCGATGGTTGGGGCGCAACAGGATGTGGTCAAGCCCAAGCGGCAGGTTCAGCCTACCGCGGAGTCGGAGCATGTGCATGAAGCAATCGCTGAAGCGGGTGAGCGCCGCCGCCGAGATGAGGGGCGCTACCCTGAACGGCGTCGCAATCGCGCCCGCCGTCAGCCTGTGGATGACGATCTGGAGCCCATCTCCGAATTGCGCAGCAAAGGTCTGCTGGTTGACATCCAAGTCTGAGGCAATGCTACCCTTTGGTAAATCCAGTGTATTACCTTGTCCCAGGAGCAGCCCATGTCAGACACCGCCGATACTGCTCCCATTATTGATTTTGCTGCCGAGCGCCGTGAGCGCCTGCATCAGGTGCACGAAGCCAAGCTGAACGAAGTGCGCAGTCGCTTCGAGAAGGCCTTCCCGGTACCTGCCGCAGGCAAGCCTTCAGCCAAAGCCCGTAAACGCAAAAAGCCCCGCAAATAAAGCCTGTTCGGTTTCTTTCGTACTAATTGATCCGCGTCAATAACCCAGACACTGCGTAAGGTTAATCTACTCCCATACCGACTGAGGAGAGATGCCATGTTTGTCGATGAAGTGGTTATTGCTGGAATTGCGACTGTAGGCCTGATGGTTGCCTTCCTGGGTGGTGTAGTCTGGTTTATCTGGCACGACAGCCACAAGAAAGACAAGAAGACCAGGAACTCCTGAATTGTCGAGGTGACCGATAAAATCGTCACCTGTCACTGAGCATGGCTCGCAAGGCCTTTGCGGACGTCCCCGGGATGTCCGTTTTTTTATCTCTTATTTTTGCACCCAGGCTTGTCCGGGTTAGCATGCGGGCTTCTCCGGTTGGATTGGCTTGTCCATGTCTGCAAAACGTCCACGCTGTCCACGCTGCCTGCGTCCCTTATCCCATTGCCTGTGTGCCTTGATTCCGGCGTTACAAAGCCGCTGTCATGTGTTGGTAATTCAACACCCGAGCGAGTGCGGCCATGCCTTGAATACCGCCGTTTTACTGGTAGAGGGTCTGGTCAACGCCGACTTGCTGGTGGCTGAAGAATTGAGTGAGCATCCGGACTGGCTTGCGCGACTGCAGGATAGGGCCTGGCGTACCGAGCTGCTGTTTCCCGGTGAGACCGCCGTTGTGCTCGAGCCAGAGGCAGATGACTCACGCCCACGTCGATTGGTCCTGCTGGACGGCACATGGCGCAAGGCCCGTAAACTGATCCATATGAATCCTGTACTGCAGCAGATGCCGCGGGTCACATTGCCGGTGACGGCGCCGTCTCGTTATCGGCTTCGCAAGAGTTGCCTGTCTGGCGGCCTTTCAACCATCGAAGCGGGAGCGCGGGCGTTGCAGATCATCGATCCAGGCATTCAGGCAGCGTTGCTGCTGCGTCCCTTCGAAGCGTTGATCGACGGCCAGATCGAAGCCATGGGCGCGGCCCTCTTTGAGCAGAACCACAAGCCCTGACAGCCCGCTGTCTGCCCCAAGTGCGAAGGCCAGTGGTGTATTCGCCTGCTTTATAATGCCCGCTTCTGCCGCCCAGACTGGCTCCAAGACAGTAGACTGAAGCTGAAAACAATAATAAATACTGAGGTGATAGCTATGCAGGTAAATATGCATTCAGGTGGGCAGCGCGTGGTCATAACCGGGGCCGGCAGCGGCCTTGGGCGTGAGCTGGCCTTGCGTTATGCCAAGGCTGGCGCTCGCCTGGCACTGGCTGATGTGCAGGAAAAGGGTTTGGCAGAGACTCAGGGCATGGTTGAGGCGGCGGGTGCGGCGGCTTTTGTCCAGCGCTGTGATGTACGTGACTTCAGCCAGTTGGCGGCACTGGCGCAGACCTGCATTGAACGCATGGATGGCATTGATGTGCTGATCAATAACGCCGGTGTGTCCTCAGGCGGTTATTTCTGGGACTTGAGCCTGGAAGACTGGGAATGGCAGATCAGTGTCAACCTCATGGGTGTGGTCAAAGGCTGCAAGGCCTTCATCCCGCATATGCTCGGGCAAGGTGCGGGGCGTATCATCAATATTGCCTCCATGGCCGCCCTGATGCAGGCCCCGGGCATGAGTAACTACAACGTTGCCAAGGCGGGTGTGGTGGCGCTGTCCGAGAGCCTGCTGGCCGAGTTGACGCCCTTGGGTATCAAGGTGCATGTGGTTTGCCCGTCGTTTTTCCAGACCAATCTGCTCGACTCATTCCGTGGCCCGGATCAGGCGTCCAAGGAACAGATCGCCAAACTGCTGGATAACTCCCCGATCAGTGCGGCGGACGTGGCCGAGATCATCTTCAGTCGCAGTCAGGCGGGTGATTTCATGATCCTGCCGCATGAACGCGGCGCTCAGGCCTGGGCGCTGAAAAAAGCCGATCCCCAGGCGATCTACGACGAGATGGCACGGCTGGCTGGCAAGCAGCTCGGGCAGTCGTCGATTTAGCTCGGCGTATCACCCAGCCTGATAATGTTTGCTCCGGCCGGTCAGGGCACTTAAGCTTTGCCCCCTGAACTGGCCGGGTGTTCCGTGCTCCGGCTTTGCCTAGACTCCATGATTGAGGTTTTACCATGCGCGAAGTGGTTATCGTAGACAGTGTTCGTACCGGCCTGGCCAAGTCCTTCCGCGGCAAATTCAATATCACCCGTCCGGATGACATGGCGGCGCATTGCGTCAATGCCTTGCTGCAGCGCACCGGTATCGACCCCATGCTGGTCGATGACTGCATCGTCGGTGCCGGCTCCAATGAAGGCGCCCAGGGTTACAACATCGGCCGTAACGTCGCGGTTCTGTCTGGACTGGGTATTCATGCGGCGGGTATGACCCTCAACCGGTTCTGCTCGTCCGGTCTGCAATCCATTGCCATTGCGGCCAACCAGATTGCCTCGGGTTGTTCCGATGCCATCGTTGCCGGTGGGGTCGAGTCCATTACCTTGACGGCCAAGAGCCGCAATACCGACCACCTGTACAACCCCATCCTGCAGGAGCAACTGCCGGGTATCTACTACCCCATGGGTCAGACTGCAGAGGTGGTTGCCCGTCGTTACAATGTGACCCGGGAAATGCAGGATGCCTACTCCCTGCAGAGCCAGCAGCGCACGGCCCGTGCTCAGGCTGCAGGTCTGTTCAACGATGAAATCGTGCCGATGGCGGTCAAGTATCAGGTGCAGGACAAGAACACCGGTGAAGTCAGCATTGTCGAAGGCGTGGTTGATGCCGACGACTGCAATCGTCCGGATACCACGCTGGAAGCCTTGTCCAGCCTCAAGCCGGTTTTTGCTGAAGATGGTTCTGTAACCGCGGGTAATGCGTCGCAACTGTCTGACGGTGCCTCCATGACACTGGTCATGAGTCTCGACAAGGCGCTGGAACTGGGTCTCAAGCCGCTGGCTTACTTCCGTGGTTTCACCGTAGCGGGTTGCCAGCCGGATGAAATGGGTATTGGCCCGGTTTACTCGGTGCCCAAGCTGCTTGCAGCGCGTGGTCTGAGCGTGTCCGACATCGACCTGTGGGAGCTGAATGAAGCCTTCGCTTCCCAGTGTCTGTATGCCCGTGACTACCTCGGTATCGATAACGAGAAGTACAATGTCAATGGCGGCTCGATCTCCATTGGTCACCCCTTTGGCATGACCGGCTCACGCCAGGTCGGTCACCTGGTCCGCGAGCTGCAGCGTCGCCAGTTGCGCTACGGCATCGTCACCATGTGCGTGGGTGGCGGCATGGGCGCAACCGGCTTGTTCGAAACCTACCGCTAAACCCGCGCGGTACTGATTAAGAGCGCTTCACAGTCTGTGAAGCGCTCTTTTTTTTGCATATTCGATGTGCGTTTTGGACCTTACGGCATGCCAGTGTCCGGGGCTTGTGGCACAATACGCCTTTACGTTGGAGCTTTAGAGTGATGGGCAAGGGCAGGAGGGATTCAGGGCATGGCCGGTGAGCTGCGTCGGGTAGCCTTTTTGCTGTGGCCGGGAACCCATCCCGCGAGCATCATGCCTGCGCTCTCTGTCTTGCGTTCAGCCAACCGCATGGCCGAAGCCGATCTGTACCAGGTTGACTGCTTTACCCTTGATGAACATCCTTTGCAAAGTCCTGAGGGCTTGACCCTGCCAGCGCGCGTATGGCCTGAGCAGGTGTCAGGCTATTCACGGCTCTGGCTGGTGGCCGATGCGGCCGCCATACCCGATACCATCAGCAGTGCTCTGGCTCACCAGTGTCGATCCTTGATACGTGAAAATGTCGCCATTGGTGGTCTTGATGCGGGGGTCTTTCCATTGGCGCTGACCGGGCTGCTGGATGGGCGCAAGTGTGCCGTGCATTGGCGTTTGCTCGACGAATTCCGTGAGCGTTTCCCTGCGGTTGTCAGTGGTAATGAGCTGTTTGAGCAGGATGAGGTCTGCCCCAGTAGCAGTGGAGGGCAAGCCAGTCTGGATCTGCTTCTAAGCCTGCTGGCCGAAGAGCAGGATCCTGATCTGGCCGCGCTGGTAGCCGAAGACCTGGTGGTTGAGCGTCTGCGCGATGCCAGTGAAAAGCAGAGGGTGCCGCTGCGCAACCGGCTGGGTAGCACCCACCCGAAGCTGACACAGGCGGTGATTCTGATGGAATCGAATATCGAAGAGCCGCTGACAACCGATGAAATTGCCCGCCATGTCTGTGTTTCGCGACGACAGCTGGAGCGCATCTTCAAGCAGTATCTGAATAGCGTTCCTTCACAGTATTATCTGGAGTTGCGACTCAATCGGGCCCGCCAGATGTTGCTGCAGTCGAGCAAATCGATCATTCAGATCGGTTTGTCCTGCGGTTTTTCATCCGGGCCACATTTTTCCAGTGCGTACCGCAACTGCTTTGGCATGACCCCACGTGAGGATCGCAACCAGCGCCGGGCTCAGCAAGCCATGGATGTCACGGCCAGGTCGGAACACTGAGTTAACAACCCGCACCCACAGGTGCACACAGGAGAGCAGGTAATGTCAGATTCAATGCAGGTTGGCCGGTCGGATTTTGACCGGGTCATGGTGCCCAACTACGCGCCGGTGGATATGATCCCGGTGCGCGGCGAGGGCTCCCGCCTGTGGGATCAGCAAGGCAGAGACTATATCGATCTGGCCGGCGGTATTGCCGTGAATGCGCTGGGACATGCTCATCCGGCATTGATCGAGGCGCTGACCGAGCAGGCTGGCAAACTCTGGCATGTATCCAATGTGCTGACCAACGAGCCGGCCCTGCGGCTGGCTTGCAAGCTGGTTCAGGCAACCTTTGCCGACAAGGTGTTTTTTGCCAACTCCGGTGCTGAAGCCAATGAAGCGGCCTTCAAGCTGGCGCGGCGTTGGGCGCACGAAACTACGGGTCCGGAGAAGCACGAAATCATCGCCTGCACCAATAGCTTCCACGGTCGTACCCTGTTTACCGTCAGTGTCGGTGGGCAGCCGAAATATTCCCAGGGCTTTGGTCCGGCGCTGACCGGCATCAGTCATGTGCCCTACAACGATATTGCTGCGCTTGAGCAGCAGATGTCGGCTCGCACCTGCGCGGTGGTGGTTGAGCCGGTCCAGGGTGAAGGCGGCGTGATTCCTGCTGAACCGGGTTATCTTGAGGCTGTTCGGGCGCTCTGTGACAAGCACGGTGCGCTGCTGATTTTTGATGAGGTGCAGAGTGGTATGGGCCGTACTGGCAAGCTCTTTGCTTATATGCACAGTGCGGTGCAGCCGGACATTCTGACCAGCGCCAAGAGTCTGGGTGGCGGCTTTCCCATTTCCGCCATGCTGACCACTGACCGCTTGGCCAGTCACTTTGGTGTGGGTACCCACGGCAGCACCTATGGCGGCAATCCGCTGGGCTGTGCGGTGGCCGAACGGGTACTGGATATCGTCAACACGCCGACGGTGCTGGCAGGGGTCGAGCAGCGTCATCAACTGCTGGCAGAGGGCTTGTTGGCAATCGCCGAAGACCTGCCCGTATTTGCCTCGGTGCGTGGCCGTGGCTTGTTGATTGGTGCTGTTCTGTCGGAGGCGTGGAAGGGGCAGGCGCGGCAAATTCAGGAGGCGGCGCAGCAGGAAGGTTTGTTGGTGCTGCAGGCCGGGCCGGATGTTATGCGTCTGGCGCCTAGCCTGATCATTCCCGAGGCGGATATTCAGGAAGCGCTGGTGCGGTTGCGTCGGGCGCTGGAAAGACTGGTCAAGTAGGGCGGAGAAAGCCGATGCTGGTGCAACGTCTGAGCAGGATGAGTGATTTGGCCGAGATCGAACGGCTGGCGGCCTCAAGTCCGGTCGGCGTCAGCTCATTGCCAACTGATCCTGCGCGACTGGCCGCCATTGTCGAAATGTCCGAGGCGTCACTGGCGGAAGGCGTCAACTTCAGTGGTGAGGAGCGCTATTTCTTCGTGACTGAAGACTGTCATACCGGGCGTTTGCTCGGCTGCAGCAGTATTGTTGCTTCAGCGGGTTTTCGTGAGCCTTTCTATAGCTTTCGCAATGAGATGTTTGTACATGCCTCGCGTGAGCTCGGTCTGCATAACCGTATTCATGTGTTGTCTCTGTGTCATGATCTGACGGGGCACAGCCTGCTCTCGGGCTTTCATATGCAGCCGGGCTGGCAGGAGCCGGCTGCCATGCACTTGAATGCGCGTGGTCGCCTGCTGTTCATGGCTGCCCACCCGTCGCGCTTTGCCGAGTCCACGGCGGTGGAAATCGTCGGTGTCAGCGATGAGCAGGGCAATGCGCCGTTCTGGGATGCGGTTGGTCGGCATTTCTTTGCCGTCAGTTACAGTGAAGCCGAGCAGATCGGCAGCAGTCGCGGACGCAGTTATCTGGCCGAGCTGATGCCTGGCTATCCGATCTATGTGCCCATGCTGTCGGACTCGGCCCAGGAAGTCATAGGCCAGGTACATCCGGATGTCGACCCGGTTTACGACATTCTTCTGGCTGAAGGTTTTGAGTCCGACAACTACGTCGATATCTTTGACGGTGGACCGGTCATGCATGCCCGCACGGCTGACCTGCATAGCCTTCGCACCAGCCAGATCGCCAGCGTGCAGATAGGTGAGCCGGCTGCATCCGGTCAGCGCTGGCTGGTAGCCAACCAGAAGGTCAGGGATTTTCGTGCCTGCACACTGGTGCTGGATTGGTTGGTCGGTCAGCCGTTGACCTTGAGTCAGCAGATGGCCGATCTGTTGGGTGTTGTCAGTGGCGATCAGGTTCGCCTGGTCGGGGAGGTCTGAGATGCTGGTAAGAGCAGCCAAAGCGCAGGACTTGCAGGCATTGCTTGAGCTGGCGACGGTCGCCGGTGCCGGTCTGACTACCTTGCCGGCCAGTGAAAGTGGGCTGGCGGCGCGCTTGCAGAATGTCGAGCGCAGCTTTCTGGGTCAGGTTGACCGGGCTGATGCCGACTATCTTTTTGTCCTTGAAGACGAGCAGGGCAACGCCATCGGCACCAGTGGCATGCTGGCCTCTGCCGGCATGCGCGAGCCCTGGTACAGCTACCGAATGGGTCTGACCGTGACGGCTAGTCGCGAACTGAATGTCTATCGCCAGCACCCGACGCTGTTTCTGGTCAATGACCTGACCGGCGCTACCGCGCTGTGCTCGTTGTATGTCCCGGCGGGCCACCGGCAGAGTGAAAAGGGCCGGTTGATCGCCAAGGCGCGCTTCATGTTCATGGCCGAGTTTGCCGCTGATTTTTCCCCTCGGGTGATAGTCGAGATGCGTGGCCTGTCTGATGCCGAGGGGCGCTCACCTTTCTGGGACAGTCTGGGGCAGCACTTCTTCCGCATGGACTTTGCCCGTGCCGATTATCTGACCGGCATGGGGAACAAGGCCTTTATCGCCGAGATGATGCCCAAATTCCCCTTGTATGCCTGTCTCCTCAGCCAGGCCGCCAGGGACGCCATAGGCCGGGTTCACCCCGATTCCGAACCGGGTCTGGCCATGGCGCTGGAGGAGGGCATGAGCTATCAGGGTTATATAGATATCTTTGATGGTGGCGCGACTCTGGAAGCCACCTTGTCGCAGATCCGCATAGTGCAGGACAGTCAGGTACTGTTGCTGGCGATTGGCACGCCGGGAGACGAGGCTGAAGACTATCTGATTCACAATCGCGGGCGGCACAACTGCCGAATGATCAGCACGCCGGCCCGTCAGGCTGCCGGGACCCTGGTGGTCTCAGCGGCTTCAGCAGAGCGTCTGGGGTTGCGGGCTGGCACGCCGGTGCGCGCGGTCCCTCTGGTCGGTCGCCTGGCTAAGGGCGACCCCTACGCACAGGTACACACCGGGTAACAGCCTGTTGCTTGGTTGCCCGGGACCGGCTGTCTATACTTTATCTCCTTCTTATTGAACGAGCCGGGGTCTTGCCATGCATCGCGCTTCTCTGTTGACACTGGGTTTGCTGGCATTGGCTTGTGCCGGTCAGGCCAGTTCCGCTGACTGCCCCGCGGTATTGCAGCATCAACTGCCAGCACTGCGCTCCAGTGATCAGATCGACCTGTGTCAGCGTTACGCCGGCAAGCCTCTGGTAGTGGTCAATACCGCCAGTTTCTGCGGTTATACCCCGCAGTTCACGGGTCTGGAGGCGGTCTACCAGCGTTACCGCGAACAGGGTCTGGAAATCCTCGGGGTGCCCTCCAACGACTTTCGTCAGGAAGCGCGTGACAGCGAGGCAATAGCCGATGTCTGCTACGTCAATTACGGCGTCACCTTTGCGATGGCAGAAACTCAGTCGGTTTCCGGCGAGGCGGCGCATCCGCTCTATCAAGAGCTGGCGGCCCAGAGCGGTCAGGCCCCGCGCTGGAATTTTCACAAATACCTGATTGATCGTCAGGGGCGTGTGGTGGCCAGCTTCCCCAGTGAGACCCGTCCGGATGATCCGGCCTTCATTAAGGCGCTTGAAACAGCCCTGTGACTATTGACCCGATAGCTATATTCAGTTCAAGGCATGATGCATGTGGCGTGCCTATGCCTATATAATGCGCCCCTGACCATACCTGCGTGCCTCGCAGGTTGACCCGATTCTGGTAAGGGACCTATGAAAAGCGCAGAGATCCGTGAAGCCTTCCTCCGTTTCTTTGAACAGAAGGGACACACCCGTGTTGCCTCCAGTTCCTTGATTCCGGATAACGACCCGACCCTGCTGTTCACCAATGCCGGCATGAACCAGTTCAAAGACTGCTTCCTTGGCCTGGAAAAGCGTGCCTATACCCGTGCCACCAGTAGCCAGAAATGCGTGCGGGCCGGCGGCAAGCATAATGACCTTGAAAACGTTGGCTACACCGCGCGTCACCACACCTTCTTTGAAATGCTCGGCAATTTCAGCTTCGGTGATTACTTCAAGCGTGACGCCATTCATTACGCTTGGGAGTTCCTGACCTCGGCCATGTGGCTGAACCTGCCGGCCGACAAGCTCTGGGTCACGGTCTATGCCAGTGACGATGAAGCCTATGACATCTGGACCCGCGAAGTGGGCGTTCCGGCCGAGCGTATGGTGCGGATCGGCGACAACAAAGGCGCGCCCTATGCCTCGGACAATTTCTGGGCCATGGGCGATACTGGGCCATGCGGCCCCTGCACCGAAATTTTCTTTGATCACGGCGCCGATATCTGGGGTGGGCCGCCCGGCAGTCCGGAAGAAGACGGTGACCGCTATATCGAGATCTGGAACAACGTGTTCATGCAGTTCAATCGCACAGCCGATGGCGTCATGCATCCTCTGCCGGCGCCCAGCGTCGATACCGGCATGGGCCTGGAACGCATCAGTGCGGTTATGCAGCATGTGCATGCCAACTACGAGATTGACCTGTTCCAGCGACTCCTGGAAGCGGCGGCCGGGGCCATTGGCTGTGCCAATGACGGTGCCGCCTCACTCAAGGTTGTGGCTGACCATATCCGTTCCTGCAGTTTCCTGATTGCCGATGGCGTGCTGCCCTCCAATGAAGGCCGGGGCTATGTGCTGCGCCGGATCATTCGGCGCGCCTGTCGGCATGGCAACAAGCTGGGTGCTGAAGGGGTATTCTTTCACCGCATCGTTGCCGCCCTGGTTGCGGAGATGGGTGAAGCCTTTCCGGAACTGCAGGCGCAGCAGGCACATATCGAGCGCGTATTGAAAGCTGAAGAAGAACAGTTTGCCAAGACTCTGGAGCAGGGCTTGAAAATCCTCGAGCAGGATCTGGCCAGCCTGCAGGGCAGTGAAATTCCCGGCGACCTGGTTTTCAAACTGTACGACACCTATGGCTTCCCCATGGATCTGACCGGTGACATTGCCCGCGAACGGGGTCTGACGCTGGATGAGGCCGGGTTTGAATCGGCCATGGAAGCCCAGCGCGACCGGGCCCGCTCGGCCAGCCAGTTTGGACTGGACTACAACAGTCTGGTCAAGGTCGATGTGGATACCCGTTTCGAGGGCTATACCCAGACAGAGCAGGCCGGCAAGATCATTGCCCTGTTCCGTGAGGGTCAGCCGGTGGATAGTCTGAGCGACGGTGAGCAGGGTGTTGTCGTGTTGGATCAAACGCCTTTTTACGCCGAGTCTGGTGGCCAGGTAGGTGATAACGGCTTTCTTGAAAGTGCCGGTGTGCGTTTTGACGTGCGTGATACCACCAAGGCTGGCGGTGCCCACTTGCACCATGGTGTTGTGGTGCGCGGCAGTCTCTCGGTTGGTACCTCGGTCAAGGCCGTGGTGGATGCCGATGTACGTCAGGCGACCAAACTGAACCACTCCGCGACCCATTTGCTTCACGCAGCGTTGCGCCAGGTTCTTGGTGAGCATGTGTCGCAGAAAGGCTCGCTGGTGGACAGTCAGCGTCTGCGCTTTGACATCAGTCACTTCGAGCCGATCAAGCCGCAACAGCTGCGCGAGCTAGAGGATCTGGTCAACGCCCAGATTCGTCTGAACTCGACTGTGGATGTGGAAGTGACCGATATTGAAACCGCCAAGCGTAAGGGCGCGATGGCCCTGTTTGGCGAGAAGTACGGTAACACCGTGCGTGTGCTGACCATGGGCGGTGGTTTTTCTGTCGAGCTTTGTGGTGGTACCCATGTGGCCCGCACAGGTGACATCGGCCTGTTCCGCATTACCAACGAAACCGGAATTGCATCCGGCGTGCGGCGCATCGAGGCGGTTACCGGTCAGGGTGCGATGGCATTCGTTCGTGATGCCGAGGAGCAATTGCGTCAAGCGGCACAGTTGGTCAAGGGTAGTCGTGAAAACCTGGTCGACAAGCTGGGTGCGTTGGTTGAACGCAGTCGGGTACTGGAGAAGGAACTGGAGCAGCTCAAGGCCAAGGCCGCCAGTGCAGCTGGATCGGATATGGCCTCTGAAGCACTGCAGGTAGGTAGCATGCACGTGCTGGTCAAGCGTCTGGATGGCCTGGATGGCAAGGCCCTGCTGGCGTTGATAGATCAATTGAAGAATAAGCTCGGTTCAGCGGTAGTCTTGCTCGGCGGTGAGTACGAAGGCAAGGTGGTGCTGGTGGCGGGCGTGACCAAGGATGTGACCGGCAGCATCAAGGCTGGTGATCTTATTCGCGACGTTGCCGCTGCGGTGGGCGGTAAAGGCGGCGGTCGCCCGGACATGGCTCAGGGTGGCGGGACTGAAGTTGCCGCCCTGGATGCCGCACTGGCACAGTGTCTGGCCAGGTTGCAGTCGAAGTAAAGAGAACAGCCTTCTGCGGAAGGCTGATGGATCCGTCGGATAACCGATGTCTTGTATGGGAGTTGGTGCACAAAAATGGCACTTATTGTCCAGAAGTTTGGTGGTACCTCGGTTGGCAGCGTAGAGCGCATCGCCCAGGTTGCCGAGAAAATCAAAGGGTTCCGTACCAGGGGGGTTGATCTGGTCGTGGTTGTCTCGGCCATGAGCGGTGAAACTAACCGGCTGATCGAGCTGGCCAAGCAGATTCAGGCTGAGCCCGATCCGCGTGAAATGGATGTGATTCTGTCGACCGGTGAACAGGTCACCATTGGTCTGTTGGCCATGGCCTTGAAGTCCATTGGTGTGCCAGCGGTCTCCTACACCGGCCCGCAGGTGCGCATTGTCACTGACAGTGCGTTTAATAAAGCGCGAATCCAGCAGATTGACGATGTCAAGATTCGTGCTGAACTGAAAGCAGGCAAGGTCGTGATCGTTGCCGGTTTCCAGGGTGTTGACGAGCAGGGCAATATCACCACGTTGGGTCGTGGTGGTTCGGATACTACGGGTGTGGCGCTGGCCGCGGCACTCAAGGCCGATGAGTGTCAGATCTATACCGATGTGGATGGCGTCTACACCACCGATCCGCGCGTGGTACAGAGTGCCCGCCGACTGGACAAGATCACCTTCGAAGAAATGCTTGAGATGGCCAGTCTGGGCTCCAAGGTTTTGCAGATTCGTTCGGTCGAATTCGCCGGCAAGTACAATGTGCCGCTGCGGGTTCTGCACAGTTTCAAAGAGGGTCCAGGTACCCTCATTACCCTTGAGGAAGGTGCTTCAATGGAACAACCCGTTATCTCCGGCATTGCCTTCAACCGTGACGAGGCCAAGCTGACTATCCGCGGTGTGCCGGATACTCCCGGCGTGGCATTCAAGATTCTCGGTCCTATTAGTGCCGCGAATATTGAAGTCGACATGATCGTGCAGAACGTCTCGCGGGATAACACCACGGACTTCACCTTCACCGTACACCGCAACGATTACCGCCGGGCGGAAGAAATTCTGCGCAATGTAGCCGAGACTATCGGCGCGCGCGAAGTGGCGGGTGACAACAAGATTGCCAAGGTGTCGATCGTCGGCGTTGGCATGCGTTCGCATGCAGGCGTTGCCAGCAAGATGTTCGAAGCCCTGTCCAATGATGGGATCAATATCCAGATGATCTCCACCTCGGAGATCAAGATTTCCGTGGTCATCGACGAGAAATACCTCGAGCTGGCCGTTCGTGGCCTGCATACCGCATTTGAACTGGATGCTGACGCACCCAGCGAAGACCATCTTTGAGTGTTGATGGTTGCGTCCTGAGGGCGCAACCAAGGGCACGGTTTCTGGCTGCTGTGCCCGCCTGTTTCAATCGCTGTCGGCTACACTGGAAATGAGCAGGGAGTGTTTCTCCCATGCCGTTGTCATAAGTGTGGAATGGCAGAGGATTGACGGGCAACAAGCCGGTTTTTTTGCAGACAGCTGTGTCCTGATCATAAGCAAGGAGAAATGGAATGCTTATTTTGACTCGACGGGTCGGTGAGACCCTGATGGTCGGTGATGAAGTCACCGTAACCGTGTTAGGTGTTAAGGGTAATCAGGTGCGAATTGGGGTCAATGCCCCCAAGGAAGTGGCTGTTCACCGTGAAGAAATCTATCAGCGCATCCAGAAAGAAAAGGATGACGAACCAAATAGCTAATTTCATTGAATTTTTCATTGCATTAGCGAATGCGCGCAGTTACTATTCTGCGCGTGTTACGGAGAGGTGGCCGAGTGGCTGAAGGCGCTCCCCTGCTAAGGGAGTATACCTCAAAAGGGTATCGCGGGTTCGAATCCCGCCCTCTCCGCCATTTTCAGTATTGTTGGGAATGTCGAGCTTAGTTTCTGAATCAAAAGGAAATAATCGTTTGACAGAGTTTATTCTCTCCCTATAATACGCCCCACAACGCACTCGTAGCTCAGCTGGATAGAGTACTCGGCTACGAACCGAGCGGTCGGAGGTTCGAATCCTCCCGAGTGCGCCATTTAAGAAACCCACTGGTTATCCGGTGGGTTTTTTTTTGCACGCCTGCCGGGCGTCATCAATTAGCCGTCTCAAGCCTGCTAGGCTTATCAGAATTGCCATCAGTACCCCTCTGCCGGGCAGGGCAGATAGCTGGGTGCGCCTGTCAGGGAAATGCGCTTATGTCTGTACCCAACAGAAAGTCTCCGGAAAGCCTGCAGGACAGACTTGAGCAGGTCACCTCCCTGCTGCGTAAGCATGATCCCGATGAGCCGCTGTTACAGGACGAGCAGGGCCACACGCCCGTGTCAGCTCAGTCGTCATTGCACGAGCAGAATCTGAATGAGCTGCAACTGAAGCTGGAGGAACTGCATCCCGCTGATGTGGCTTACATTCTGGAATCCCTGCCATTGGAAGATCGTCTGGCCATCTGGCAACTGGTCAAGTCGGACCGTGATGGCGATATCCTGCTTGAGGTCTCCGATGCGGTTCGCGAGACCTTGATTGCCGATATGGACAGTCAGGAGTTGATCGCGGCTGCGAACAACCTGGATGCCGACGAGCTGGCTGACCTGGCACCCGACCTGCCCCGCGATGTGGTCCGCGAGTTGATGGACACGCTGGATGCGCAGCAGCGCGAGCGGCTCAAATCAGCGCTGTCCTATGCGGACGATCAGGTCGGTGCGCTGATGGATTTTGATATGGTGACCATCCGTGATGACGTCAGTCTGGAGGTGGTCAGTCGTTACCTGCGCCGCTTCGAGATATTGCCTGATCATACGGACAAGCTGTTTGTGGTCGACAACGAGGGGCAGCTGAAGGGTGTGCTGCCAATCAAGAAACTGCTGGTCAGCTCACCGGACGCTCTGGTGGCCGATGTGATGGCGGATGATCCGGTCATATTTGATCCGCATGATGATGCCGGCGTTGCTGCGCAGGCGTTCGAGCGTTATGACCTGGTATCCGCGCCAGTAGTGGATGCCAAGGGCAAGTTGTATGGCCGGCTGACCATCGATGAAATGGTCGACTACATTCGCGAGGAGAGTGAGGCCGAGGTATTGGCCGCGGCCGGTTTGCGCGAGGAAGAGGATATCTTTGCCTCGGTCTGGAAGTCGGTGCGTAACCGCTGGGCCTGGCTGGCGATCAATTTGTGCACGGCCTTGATTGCTTCCCGTGTAATAGGTCTATTCGAGGGATCAATAGAACAGTTGGTAGCGTTGGCTGCTTTGATGCCCATCGTGGCCGGCATTGGTGGCAATTCGGGCAACCAGACCATTACCATGATTGTTCGAGGTATCGCTACGGGGCAGGTGCAGGTTGCCCATGGACGGCGATTACTGCGCAAGGAAGCCGGTGTGGCGCTGATCAACGGTGTGTTCTGGGGAGGGGTGCTGTCATTGGTGGCCTATCTGCTTTATGAGCATATTGCACTATCTATTGTATTGATGGCGGCGATGGTCTTGAACATGCTACTGGCAGCCTTGATGGGTGTATTTATACCCCTCTGCAGAATGCGTCTGGGCCGTGATCCGGCGCTGGGTTCCAGTGTACTGATTACGGCTATAACCGACAGTGGTGGATTCTTTATTTTCCTGGGTTTGGCGACGCTGTTCCTGCTCTAAGTGATGTCGCCTTGTTTGCCAAAAATGTCACATCAGGATACATTAGGCCGGTTTTGCAACGAGCCAAAGTCGTTTCGACGCATGCCGCCGCACAAACTCGTGCAGCTGGTTGGTCAATCACTTTGGTTGAAGATGCCAGAGCGCGCTGATTTGCATGCGCTATAGCTTATAGACTGCGAGAGAAACAATGACTTCATCCGAAATGCTGACAGAAGGCGTAGAACTCATGGTGCTGGGCATGGGCTCGGTATTTGCGTTCCTGATTGCCCTGGTATTTGTCACCAATATCATGTCCTCGGTCTTGACCCGTTTCTTCCCCGAGGCGTTGCCAGCCCCCAAGCCTGCACCAAAGCGGGCAGCTGCAAGCGCCAGCATTGAACCCGAACTGATTGCCGTGATCGGCGCTGCCATCAAGCAGCATCGCGCGCGCCGCAACTGATTCATCGCACCCATAGCTTACCCACTATTAAAATCAGACAGGCCATAACACTATGACCGATACCAAGCAGCAGCCCTTGGGCATTACCGACGTCATTTTGCGCGACGCTCATCAATCCATCCTCGCCACCCGCATGCGTTTAGACGACATGCTGCCGATTGCCGGCAAGCTCGACCAGGTTGGTTTCTGGTCTGTAGAGTCCTGGGGCGGCGCGACCTTTGATGCCTGTATCCGCTACCTGGGTGAGGATCCATGGGAGCGTATTCGTGCGCTGAAAAAAGCCATGCCCAATACCCGTCAGCAAATGCTGCTGCGTGGCCAGAATCTGCTCGGTTATCGTCACTATGCTGATGATGTGGTGGAAAAGTTTGTTGAGCGCGCCGCCGTCAATGGCGTTGATGTATTCCGGGTATTCGACGCGATGAACGACCCGCGCAACCTGGAGACAGCCATCAAGGCCGTCAAGCAGCAGGGCAAGCATGCCCAAGGCACAATTTCCTACACCACCAGCCCGGTTCATACCCTGGAAATGTGGGTAGACCTGGCCAAGCAGATCGAAGACATGGGCGCCGACTCCATCGCGATCAAGGATATGGCCGGTATTCTGACGCCCTACCTGGCCTTTGATCTGGTAACGCGTCTGAAGCAGACCCTGAGCATACCGGTACATATGCAGTGCCATGCTACAGCCGGATTGTCGTCTGTCGCTATCCTCAAGGCTGCAGAAGCCGGTATTGATAACGTTGATACAGCTATTTCATCCATGTCCATGACCTACGGTCATTCGCCGACCGAGTCTGTGGTGGCGATGTTCCAGAACACCCCGCGTGACACCGGGCTGAACCTGGAGCTTCTTGAAGAAGTGGCAGCCTATTTCCGTGAAGTGCGGAAGAAATATGCCAAATTCGAAGGCAACCTTAAAGGCGTCGACTCTCGTATTCTGGTAGCTCAGGTGCCGGGTGGCATGCTGACTAACATGGAAAGTCAGCTGAAAGAGCAGGGTGCGGGTGACAAGTTTGATGCCGTATTGGCCGAAATCCCTCGTGTTCGTGAGGATCTGGGCTTTATCCCTCTGGTTACTCCAACATCGCAGATTGTTGGAACCCAGGCGGTGATCAACGTATTGACTGGTGAGCGCTTCAAGTCCATTACCAAGGAAACTGCCGGTATCCTCAAGGGCGAGTACGGCGCTGCGCCAGCCCCTTTCAACAAGGCTCTGCAAGAGCGCGTTCTGGATGGTGCCGAGCCTATCACGTGCCGTCCTGCCGATCTGCTTGAGCCGGAAATGGCCAAGTTGACGGCCGAGCTTCAGGGTCTGGCCAAGGAAAAGGGTATCAAGCTCGCCACTGATGAAATTGATGACGTGCTGACTTACGCCCTGTTCCCACAGATTGGTCTGAAATTCCTCGAGAACCGTGGTAACCCGGATGCCTTCGAGCCCGTACCCACCGGCAAGGAAGTTCTGTCCAAGTCCGGTGAGCCGGAAGCCTATACAGTGACAGTGAATGGCAAGGATTACGTGGTTCAGGTCGCCGATGGCGGTGACATTAGCGGCATCAAGCAAATTGGCGAAAGCAGTGCTCCGGCGTCCTCGGCGCCGGTAGGTGAGGGTGCGCCACAAACAGCGCCACTGGCTGGCAATATTTTCAAGGTGCTGGTGCAGCCTGGCGAGCAAGTGGAAGAAGGTCAGGTGGTTATCATTCTGGAAGCAATGAAGATGGAAACCGAGGTTTGTGCATTCAAGAGCGGCACCGTTGGTTCAGTCAATATCAAGGTCGGTGATGCAGTTATCGTCGGCGATACCTTGCTGACCATAGGTTAAGGGAGCCCGTTCATGGATAAGCTTGCAGAGTTGTGGCAAACCACGGGTATTTCTCAGATCGAGCCAGGCCAGTTGATCATGATGCTGATTTGTCTGGTGATGATCTATCTGGCTATTCGCAAGGGTTTCGAACCCTTGTTGCTGATTCCGATCGGTTTTGGCGGCATTTTGGCTAACATGCCGGTTGCCGGCATGGCTGAAAGCGGTGGTTTGCTGTACATGTTCTATGAAGTGGGTCTGTTGACCACGGTATTTCCGCTGTTGATCTTCATGGGTGTGGGTGCGATGACCGATTTCGGTCCGATGCTGGCCAACCCGCGCACGCTGCTGCTTGGTGCGGCCGCACAGTTTGGTATCTTTGGTACCTTGCTGGGAGCTTTGGCGCTTACTGCCTGGGGAATTCCGGGCTTTGAGTTCACCATGAAGGAAGCGGCTTCGATTGCCATTATCGGTGGCGCGGATGGTCCGACCTCCATCTATGTGACCAGCCAATTGGCACCTCATCTGCTTGGTCCGATTGCGGTAGCGGCCTATGCCTATATGGCATTGGTTCCTATGCTGCAGCCGCCGATCATGCGCGCACTGACCACCGAGAAGGAGCGGGCCATCACCATGACCCAGTTGCGGGTGGTCAGCAAGACCGAGAAGATCATCTTCCCGATTTTGTTGCTGCTGCTGGTGGCCATGCTGCTGCCATCTGCGGCGCCGCTGGTAGGCATGTTGTGCTTCGGTAATCTGATGCGCGAGAGTGGTGTGGTTGAACGTCTGGCTGATACCGCGCGTAACGCCTTGATCAATATTGTCACTATTGCGCTGGGTCTGGCTGTTGGTTCCAAGCTCAACTCCGAGGCTTTCCTGCAGCTGACCACGCTGGGTATTCTGGTGCTGGGTGCTGTTGCTTTCTGCGGCGGTACGGCTGCGGGCGTGCTGATGGCGAAGTTGATGAACTTGGTCAGCAAGCAGCAGATCAATCCCCTGATTGGCTCAGCTGGCGTGTCAGCCGTACCCATGGCAGCGCGTGTATCGAATAAACTGGGTCTGGAGGCTAATTCGCAGAACTTCCTGTTGATGCATGCCATGGGTCCGAATGTGGCCGGTGTGATTGGCTCTGCGGTGGCTGCCGGTATTCTGCTCAACTTTGTCGGTTGAGCAGTTCCAGTCGCCCTTAAAGCAGCATAAAAAAACCGCTCATTGAGCGGTTTTTTTATGCTTGAAGAGAGAGTTGTGTTTCAGGCGCTTTGCTCTTCACCAGGCAGCAAGGCAAGGAGGGCATTCTGCTGGCGTCGGGACATCTCGCGGAAGCGAAGCAGCAACTCGCGCTCTGGATGCGTCAGGGTATCCAGCTGCTTGTCGTTGAGACTATGTCGAGTGGGATGTTCCGGCAGTGTGGGCAGGTCAAGCAGGCTGTGTTCCAGCCGGGCAATGATCTCCGAGTTCATGCTGCGGTGATGTTGTCTGGCAACTTCAGCGATATGTTCACGCATCCCTTCCGGGAGGCGAACCACGAACTTGTCAGCGGTACGGCTGGTGTAATGTTGGGTTGCAGTTTTCATATGGGCAACATTAATCGCTTGTGAGAATAAAATCGATACTGGCCAATTGAAATCTGCCAGACACCCTGTTTGCCAGTATAGCTTAAGGCATCGCCTAAAGCCTCGTTGATGCGTGACGCGCTCTGTTAGCAAGGCTTAAAGCTAACTTATACTTGGTTTTGTAGCACTTGGGCAGTATATGACGGAATTATGGCTCGTTTTTGTGACGTATTTCCGACAGATGGCGTATTGCAATGATCTGGCTACCGGTTTAACCAAGGTGGTCAAGTAGCGTCCGCATCAGTTATGATTCCGGCGCCTGCAATGCCTACCCCTCTATGAGGGTTTATCGGCTGGCAAGTTCCCTGTGCGCTTGTAGCTCAGCTGGATAGAGCGACCGCCTCCTAAGCGGTAGGTCCCCGGTTCGAATCCGGGCTCGCGCACCATTTTTGCCTAAGCCACTCCGCGCACAGCGCACATCAGAGTGCGCCGAATACCTTTTTCGCCAAGCTGGTCGCTGCTGCTGCCGGGTCGTTTCTGATCTCAGCTTCCTGCTCTGCCATGATCGCAAAAAGGCCATTCAGCGCCTGTTCGGTGACATAGCTTTCTATGCTGACATCCTGAGACTGAATTGCGCCATAGCGCGCGGCCTGTCCTGCAAACTGGTTGTATTGTTGAGCCAGCCCGACCTGTGCTGTCGCTTCGCTGACCACAGGCAGCAGGGCGGTTCGCAGTGCAGGCCTGCTGCTGCTATCCAGATACCGCGTAGCGCTGTCCTGCGGCCCGGACAGGATGCTGCGGGCATCGCTCAGGGTCATGTTCTGAATCGCCTGGACCAGCAAGGTTTGGGCATTGGGTACGGCCGCCTCGGCCGCCAAGTTCATGCTGTTTTCCAACTGCGTGACCTGTGCACCCATGCCCATCATTTTCATGGTTCTTGCTGCAGTTCCCAGGTGCCCCGGAAGACTGATGCGGCGTTGCGGGTCGTTGCTGAAACCTCCGGGCCTGCCGAGCTGTTGCACAGCGCTGTTGGCGCCTTGGATCAATGCGTCCTTGAGCCCGTTACTGGTCTCTTGCTGGGTCAGGTTGGCCAGCGACTGGGATGCGGCAAGCATGGGTGTCAGTAGCAGGCAGGCAAATGCGAGTATCCGAAGCATGAGTCAATCCATAGAATTGTTGATCAAATAACCATAGCACAGCCAGTATGCTTCTGTTTCAGACTGACGAACGGGTGTTGTCGTTAGTGCAGTTCGCGTAACATTGCTGTCCTATTGTTGTTGTTCCTGTAAGACAACAATGCCTTTTAGCTGTGACGGAGTTTGAATGCCCGGAAGTCTGTTTGCCTTTTCTTCGCTGTATTTCGCAACCCTGCTGATGCTGCTGGGTAGCGGTTTGTTGAGTACCTATCTCGGTCTGCGATTGACCGCAGAAGGGGTCAGTGAGATCTGGATTGGTTTGTTGATGAGTGGTTACTACGCGGGTCTGGTGCTGGGTGCTTCCCTTGGTCACAGATTGATAGCACGCGTCGGTCACATTCGTGCTTTTGTCGCCAGTGCTGGGCTGGTTACAGCCTCGGTGCTTGGACATGGTCTCATACCCAGTGTGGAATTCTGGTTGCTCCTGCGCGTGCTGGTGGGTATGGCGATGATGTGTCAGTACATGGTGCTTGAGAGCTGGTTGAATGAGCAGGCCGAAAGCCACCAGCGTGGGATGGTATTTGCCAGCTATATGGCGGTTACCTATCTGGGGCTGGCGTTGGGTCAGGGTGTGTTGATGCTGATGCCTGATCTGGATATTCGCCAATTGCTGTTGGTATCCATGTGTTTTTCCCTGTGCCTCGTGCCCGTTGCACTGACCCGGCGACTGCATCCGGCGCCTCTGCATCCGGCGCCAATGAAAATCCGCCTGTTCCTCAGTCGAATTCCCCAGGCCCTCACTACCGCATTGGTGTCGGGTTTACTGCTTGGTGCTTTCTATGGTTTGGCGCCGGTTTTTGCTACCGGGATGGGACTGGAGAACGCCGACATTGGTGTGTTTATGGCCATAACCATTGTTGCTGGTTTGATCGCGCAGTGGCCAGTCGGCTGGTTATCGGACCGGATGGATCGTAGTCGGATGATTCAGGTCAGTGCCTTGATCTTGGTCGCCGTCATGCTGTTAATTGCGGTTGGCGGTATGACCGGCATTGGCTTGTTGGTACTCACTGCTGTGTTTGGTGTTCTGGCCTTTACTCTGTATCCACTTGCCGTGGCCTTGGCGAATGACCACGTGGATCCGGCAGACCGGGTTGCCCTCTCGGCGATGTTGCTGGTGACCTTTGGTCTTGGCGCCAGCATTGGACCCTTGCTTGGCTCGTTGGTCATGAAGGTGCTGAATGCGAGCATGCTCTATGTCTTCATGGCCTGCTGCAGCTTGATACTGGTAATTAAAGTCAGACCGGAAACGGTCACAGGTGATCACCTGGTAGACGATGCGCCGATACAGTTCATGCCAGCAGCCGGTAACCTGGCCAGTTCACCCTTGGCAGCGGCGCTGGATCCACGGGTTGACGAGGAAATGGTTGAGGAGCATATGCGCGACGAGATGGACCAGTATGCGGTTGTCCAGTCACAAAACGATGAAGATCAGGACGATCACCGTCCTGGATAGCATCAGTCTGGCGGGTTCAGAACAGGTCTTCTTTTTCCAGTCGTCGTGCTTCGCGTTGCAGATGATTGACGAAGCGATCAACCTGACGCTGCGCCAGGGCGCTGATCTGGCGAAAGCGCAAGCCAACCTGGGTTTCGTCTGCACCCTCATCAAATACGGCATGGCGAATCTCGATTTCAACCGCCACCTGGCCGATATCCGGCAGATCAAGTTGACAGGATTCGAATACATCGCCTGGGGTCAGCAGGGTGCGACAGTCTCCTTTGAAGCGACCTTTGCAGCCGGTCGCGGAAATATCGATCATGCTCCCTTCAGCAGACAGCGTCTTTTTGCCATGGACTAGTTGTACGCCTACCACAAGGCTGCGGCGGATCGCTGCGCGATAGGCGCCACGCTTCTGATGGTAGATAAGCTCGGTTGGCAACTTGGCCATGTAAGCGGGCATGTCATCCAGCATGACTTTTTCCAGGCCGGGACAGTCCCAGCGGATATGCACACCCTCACGCCAGGCATCAATGCGCATGGACTCGCCCTGGGTTGCGAAGCGATCACCTTCCCTGGGTATCATTTCATCCAGCCAGATGTGCTTGCTGTCATTATCCAGCTTGATTATGAAGCTTTGAAATTTCTGAGAACGATCAGTAAAAGTGATGCTGAGCTGCTCACGGGCCAGATGCAGGTTACGTAATAGAGAAAAAATCTCTACCGGCGAGTGGACTTCTCGAGGCGCCTGCGGGCCGGCTTCTTGTTCAAATAACCTGGACACTATGCGTTCTCAATCACGGAGCTCTCAACACTGAGAAGGATAAGGGGGGGCTGCCATAAGATGGCATTTTGGCATCCATTCAAGCCTTGCTCAAGCTTCGATTGTTTGAGCCTCGGCTGGTGATGCCTTGACTGTCATAGACATGCTGACTGGACTCGCCTTGATTGCGCAGAAGATCCAGCAGGTGGCCGGTAGCCTGTTGATTGTGTCTGACCAGTCGGGCATTGCGTTCGTTGGCACTGTTGCAGCGCTCGAGTGCATCTTTGAAGGATTGAAACTGCTGTTTGGCGGTGTCACTGGCGTGGGTAAGAACCCATTGCTCCAGATCAGGCCCGGGAAGCATGCCATGTTCCTTGCACAGTCGAGAGATGAGTTGGTCGTGTTCAGTCAGCGTGTTGATCAGAGGGGCCTTTTCGGCCAAAAGAACTTCCAGGCTTGCCATATCCCGGGCAATCAGAAAATCCCTTTCTCTGTCTAGCAGATCAGCAAAGTCCAGACAGTTCTGGCTGGCGTTGGCAAAGAGTTGTTCAAACTGTTCCATCCGGATGCTCCGCTTTAACAGGTTAAGCAAAGTCTCCGGATGGTAATCCGGATTACTCTTCCAGAGCCAGCAGCTTGTCAGCTATTTTGCTGCTGTCAGCCTGGTAGGTACCTTCGCTGATGGCCTGGCGCAATTGGGCGACACGCTCATTGTCAACAACGGGCAGATCGCGCAGGCGTTCTTCAATGGTTTGAATTTGCTGGGCCTGACTGCTGAGTGTTACACCGCCATCACGGGGTGGCGGGGAAGGCGCCTCGGATTGTGCTGTCGCACGCGGGGCTTCCACTGCATCGCGTTTGCCGTTATTTGCACCAGTCTGCGCGCTGCGGCTGGCGCCGTTGCTGCTATTGGATGCGTTGAAGTCGATAACCATTCTGTTTTCCTCAGAACCTGAATGTTTTACTGAACTCTATAACGGCAGGCAGGCCAGAAACTTTAGAAAAAAATAGTGTGAACCAATACACATTTGCTATATGGCTCACAGAGTCTAGTTTACCCCATGTCAGGGGCATTTTCACAGAGCCACTTCTACCTGCCCTGGACCTAGAACCCGGGCCGAGATAACCCGCCCGGAACGGCTGTTGCGCACCCGAATTTGGCTGCCAGTATTCCCGCTTTCCAGCGCTTCACCGGGCATGCGTACGTCTATCTGGCGATTGTTTGCGCTAATGACAACCTTGTCGCCACGCTTGACCACTTCGTCCTGTTCAAGCGCATTGGGTGCCAGCACACTGTCGGCGCCAAGCTGTCGTCTCAGTCGCATGCCGACAACCTGTTGTGGGTCTGTCAAATAGGCATTGCCCAGCAAGCCGACATCACGTTCCAGCATGGCGATATCCTCAGGACTGACGAGACTGTGTCGCGGTAAAGGACGGGTAAGAACGAGAACGGATTGGAACAGGCTGACCTGTGCTGGAACAAACAGGCGCCATCTTACCGCCGGACTCTCGCAGCTGATCCGCACTGTGACCCTTCCGACGGGTTCAGCAGGGCTCTCCAGGCTGGCATTCAGGGATTGTTCAGGGCAGAGCGGTAGGCGTAATCGTGGATCCAGACGATTAACCTGGATCTGATGACGAGCATCACGCCCGCTGTTGGCAAGATAGTCTTGTATTTCCTGCTCAAGAAAGTGCTCTGTCGTGCCGATAAGCTGTTCGATCAGCGGGTTGGCTGAAAGGCCGGCGCAAAAAAATATCGGTAAGACCGCGCACCCTGTGAGAAAACGCATACAATTAACCCTGATGACCTTTGGTTTGGTTTGTCAAAATAATGTCTTTGACAGACGCTTTCCTTAATCAGCAGCAAAATGCGTGCCGCTTTCCCAGCAATCATGAGGAGCTTCCTATGGCTGGCGTAATGGATTCGGTCAACCAGAGAACCCAGTTGGTAGGCCAGAATCGCCTTGAACTCTTGCTTTTCCGGCTTTCCGGTTCGCAGCTTTATGGTATCAACGTTTTCAAGGTCAAGGAGGTGTTGCAATGCCCCAAACTGACCCTGTTGCCGCGCTTGAATCCGGTTGTCCGAGGCGTGGCACACATTCGTGGTGGTACCTTGCCCATAATCGACTTGAACAAGGCAACCGGTGGGCCCGGGCTGGAAGATCTGTCCACGGCCTTTGTGATTATCACTGAGTACAATTACCGGGTTCAGGGCTTTCTGGTACGTTCGGTTGAGCGCATCGTCAACATGAATTGGTCAGAGATCCACCCGCCGCCAAGGGGGACCGGTCGTGACCATTACCTGACGGCCGTCACCCGCGTGGACGACATGATGGTGGAAATCATCGATGTTGAGAAGATCCTCGCTGAGGTTGTACCTACGGTAGAGACCATTTCAGACGGCGTCATTGACCAGCAGACCCAGGTCGAGGCTCAGGCCAGCCGGGTTTTGATCGTTGATGATTCGTCGGTGGCACGCAAGCAGGTCATGCGCTGTTTGCAGGAAGTGGGTGTTGAAGTGGTCGCGCTCAACGATGGCCGGCAGGCTTTGAACTACCTAAAGGACATTGCTGATCGCGGTGAGTCGATTGACAAGCACCTGCTGATGATGGTGTCAGATATCGAGATGCCGGAGATGGATGGCTATACCTTGACCGCAGAGGTGCGCAACGATCCGCGGATTAATGGCCTGCATATTCTCTTGCACACCTCGTTGTCAGGGGTGTTCAATCAAGCCATGGTGAAGAAGGTAGGTGCTGATGACTTTCTTGCTAAATTCAAGCCTGATGAGCTGGCTCAGCGGGTTATCGATCGCATTCATGCACTGCGGATAGCGCCAGATGCTTGAGGCTATAATCAATCTGACAATGGGATGGACTGCGTGACCTCAGCCAACAAGGATTTTCAGGTTTTTCGCGAATTTCTGGAAAAAGCCTGTGGCATTGTGCTCGGGGATAACAAACAGTACCTGGTCGCCAGCCGGCTCAATCGGCTGATGGAGCAGCAAGGTATCGGCAGTCTGGGTGAGTTGGTCACGCGAATTCAGTCGCAACCCCGTGCCGGATTGCGGGAAGCGGTCGTTGACGCCATGACGACCAATGAAACCTTGTGGTTTCGTGACGTTTATCCCTTTGAAGTGCTGAAGACCCGACTTATACCCGAGTTCATCAAAGGCAACCCCGGTCAGCGTTTGCGCATCTGGTCGGCAGCCTGTTCCTCTGGTCAGGAACCCTATTCCCTGAGCATGAGTATTGATGAATTCGAACGTAGTAATCTGGGTCAATTGCGCGGTGGAGCTCAAATAGTGGCTACGGATCTGTCGGGCGGGATTCTGACAGCCGCCAAATCAGCTGAATACGACAGTCTGTCTGTAGCTCGGGGCTTGTCAACGGAGAGGCTGACACGCTATTTCGACCAATCCGGCCCGGGCCGCTGGGTGGTCAAGCAGCCTGTACGCAATCGAGTAGAGTTCAGGGCGCTCAACCTGCTCGACAACTACGCCATGCTTGGCAAGTTCGACATCGTCTTTTGCCGCAATGTACTGATCTACTTTTCCGCTGAACTCAAGCTCGATATCTTGCGCCGCATTCATGCCACCCTCAAACCCGGCGGTTACCTTATGCTGGGCGCGTCTGAAGCCCTCAATGGTCTGCCTGAGCTGTACCAGATGGTGCAGTGCAGTCCTGGCATTGTGTACAAGGCCAAATAGGGGTCTGTCACTTCCTGTTATTAGCGCTACTTCTGCTTTTGCTCTTTGACCGCCATGGGCTTTGCTGGTGGCAGGATAAGAATTGCCGCCTGTTATTCTATTAAATCCACAAGCAATTGAAATTTAATGCTTTTTTATTTTGGCACGCTGATTGCTTTGTAAATCCTCAGAGACAGTTGGTGGCGAGACTTTGCCGCCCTGAGGAGTGGATATGAGCATCAGTTTTGACAAAGCGCTGGGAATACACGAACAAGCCCTGAATTTCCGCGGGCAACGGGCTGCCGTGCTGGCGAACAATATTGCCAATGCCGAAACCCCCAACTACAAGGCACGGGACCTGGACTTTGCCAGTGTACTGGCAGCTCAGAACAGTGAGCAGGGGCAACAGTTTGCCGCCCGGCAAACGCACGCCCGGCATATGAGTACTGACAACTTTGTAGATCAGGCTGCTGGGTTACGCTTCCGCACGCCGCTTCAGCCAGCAGTAGACGGCAACACGGTTGATACTCAACTTGAGCAAGCTGAGTTCGCCAAGAACGCCATAGACCTGCAAGCCAGTTTTACTTTCCTCAATTCAAAGTTCAAAGGGCTGACCAGCGCCTTGAGAGGAGACTAAACCATGTCCCTGAGTGATGTATTCAACATTTCTGGATCGGGCATGAGTGCCCAGTCCGTTCGTCTTAATACGGTGGCCAGCAATATTGCCAATGCCGAAACCGTGTCCAGCAGTATTGACCAGACCTACCGCGCCCGGCATCCGGTATTTGCCACCGTGTTCAACAGTCAGACCGGAATGGGGCCTTCGTTGTTTGCCGACCAGCAGCAGGCTGGTCAGGGCGTTCAGGTTCAGGGTGTGGTTGAGTCCGATGCCGCTTTGCAACCGCGTTACGAGCCGGATCATCCAATGGCCAATGAAGAAGGTTATGTGTTCTACCCCAACGTCAATGTGGTCGAGGAGATGGCCAACATGATGGCCGCCTCACGCGCCTACCAGACCAACGTCGAAATCATGAATGCGGCCAAGACCATGTTGCAGCGCGTTCTCACACTGGGCCAGTAAAGGGAGTAATCGATAATGAGCATAAGTAGCGCACTCGGTGTGGGTGCCAACGCGCTGGATCAGTATCAGATTGATCAAAGCCGTGGTGTTAAGGGTGATGAGCTGGGCAAGGATCAGTTCCTGACGCTGCTGGTAACCCAGCTGAATAATCAGGATCCGCTGGCGCCGCAGGAGAATGGTGAGTTCATTGCCCAATTGGCGCAGTTCAGTACGGTAGAGGGTATCGAGACACTCAATACCAGCATGGAGGCCTTGCTCAGTGGTTACCAGTCGTCCCAAGCCCTGCAGGCTTCGGCGCTGGTCGGTCGTAAGGTCATAGTGCCGTCTGACAAGGCGATGGTGGATACCACTCAAGGCATAAAAGGACAGCTGGCCCTGCCGCAGCCCAGTAACAACGTGTATGTCAATGTCATGGCGGACGACGGCAGTCTGGTGACCCGAATCAACCTGGGTAACAAGGCCGAGGGTATGCATGACTTTGTCTGGGACGGTACGGATGATAGCGGCAATATCATGCCGCCCGGACGTTACACCTTTGAAGCCATGGCGGTTCAGGATGGGGGTAACAAACAGCTGGCTACCTTGCTGCCGGCAAACGTGGACAGTGTGTCGCTGGGCAACGGTACCGGCGGGCAAATGATGTTGAATGTCGCTGGGCTGGGCAGCATCAGCCTGTCGAATGTGTACTCAATCAGTCAATAACAGTCGTCCGATCCCGTATCGGCAGGAGCAGAATCATGTCTTTTAACGTGGGTTTGAGTGGTATTCGGGCGGCGTCATCGGATCTGAATATTACCGGTAACAATATTGCCAACGCGGGCACTGTGGGCTTCAAGAGCTCGCGTGCCGAATTTGCCGATGTTTATGGTGCATCCTTGCTCGGGTCCGGCAGCAATGCGCTGGGCAGTGGTGTTCTGCTGGGTGATGTCGCACAGCAGTTTACCCAGGGCAACATCAATTTCACCGAGAACAGTCTGGATCTGGCTATCAATGGCAATGGTTTCTTTGTCACCAGCAATCAGGGCGCCTTGAGTTATACCCGTGCGGGTTATTTCGGCACCGATCGCGAGGGTTTCATTGCCAACAACTTTGGTGAGCGACTGCAGGGCTTTGGTGTCAATGCGGTAACCGGCCAGATCAACCAGGGCGTGCAAACCGACCTGCGGGTTGATACCCGCTCGGCTGATCCGAATGCGACATCTATCATTGATTCAACACTGAATCTGAACTCGACCAATACCCGCCCGGTCATCTGGCAACAGGGCTACGATACCGCCTTCAACGCCTCGATTGCCGGTGCCGTTGACCCGTTGAACCCAACGCCAGCGGAAATTGCCACGGCCGAGGCTGCGGGTCTGGCTGCCGGACGTGATACCTTCGATCCGTCCAACTCGGCGACCTATAACAGCTCAACTTCGGTTAACATTTTTGACAGTCTGGGTAACCCTCATACCCTGACCAAGTACTTTGTCAAAACTGACGGCAATAGCTGGGACATGTTCACTCTGATCGATGGCCGTCAGGTCACCAATGATCCGCTGACCAACAACGCTTTGCCAACCGACGCCGCCTTTAACCCGCAACCGGTTGCATTATCATTCAATAGTGTAGGTCAGTTGACCACGCCTCAGCCGTTAAGCAATATCGACAACTGGGAACCATTGGATCCGACCGGTTTGCCCACGGGTGCTGATTCTCCGGCGGCCTTTGATATCAACCTCACCGGCACCACCCAGTTTGCTTCCAGTTTTGCCGTGACGGCGGTCGTGCAGGATGGCTTTACTACCGGTGAGCTGGCTGGACTTGAAATTGATGACACGGGCTTGCTGGTAGCCCGCTATACCAATGGTCAAACCCGTGTCCAGGGTCAGGTGGTGCTGGCGACCTTCGCTAATCAGCAGGGTCTGACCCCGCTCGGCAAGACCGCTTGGGCCCAGTCATTTGCCTCGGGTGAGCCGGTGGTTGGCGCACCTACTACAGGTACGTTGGGAACCATTCAGTCCGGGGCGCTGGAACAGTCCAACGTCGACTTGTCTGAGCAATTGATTAATCTGATCATTGCCCAGCGTAACTATCAGGCCAACGCCAAGACCATTCAGACTGAAGATGCGGTAACCCAGACGATCATCAACCTGCGTTAAGCCGCCTTCCGGGTGATCCGGAAGCGATAGGGCAATACCGGCAAGTTTTCGCCTGCCGGTATTGCCATTTTTTTTGCTTTAAAGCCAACCCATTGAAATTATTTACTTATTTAATAGCCATCGTGCTTGGCACGATATCTGCTTGATTCCCTGTAACAGCGACAAAGCGGCAATAACTTGTCGATACGGGAGTAGAGCGTGGACAAATCCTTATTTATCTCCATGAGCGGTGCCAGCCAGAACATGCTGGCCCAGCGAGCCCATGCCAACAATCTGGCCAACGTCAGCACCACTGGCTTTCGCCGTGACTTTGAACAGGCGCGTTCCATGCCGGTGTTTGGTGAAACTTTGCCAACCCGCGCTTATGCCATGACCGAGCGCCCGGGTACGGATCTATCCGTTGGCAGCATGCAGGAGACCGGACGTGACCTGGATCTGGCGGTTGAAGGTGAAGGTTGGATTGCCGTGCAGGCGCCGGATGGCACCGAGGCCTACACCCGTGCCGGTAGTCTGAATATTGACGCTTTCGGTCTGCTGCGCACATCCAGCGGCTTACCGGTGTTGGGCAATGCTGGCCCGATAGCCTTGCCGCCGGCCGACAAGGTAGAAATCGGGCAGGACGGCACCATCAGCATCCGCGCGCTGGGCGAGGCGCCCAATGTGTTGGCTGAGGTTGATCGGATCAAGCTGGTCAAGCCGGAAGCGGGTTCATTGCGCAAGGGTGAGGACGGCTTGATGCGTGTTGAAGGCGCGCTCGAGCAGGAAGCGGATGCCACGGTGCGGGTTGCCAGCGGTTTTCTGGAAAGCAGCAACGTCAATGCTGTTGAGGAAATGACCGCCATGCTGTCGTTGGCCCGACAGTTCGAGTTGCACATCAAGATGATGCGTACCGCTGAAGAAAACAGTCAGACAACCAATCGGATTCTACAGGTCAGCTGAATCTTTTGACCGTGCGTCAGCATCCTGACGCGCAAGGAGAGACACCATGCACGCAGCACTTTGGGTAAGCAAAACCGGCCTGTCCGCCCAGGACACCATGCTCACCACGATTTCCAATAACCTGGCGAACGTGGCGACCACGGGCTTTAAACGTGATCGTCCCGAGTTTGAAGACCTGCTTTACCAGATCAAGCGTCAGCCGGGCGCGCAAAGTACCCAGGACACTGAGTTGCCCTCAGGCCTGCAGCTGGGTACTGGGGTACGGGTAGCGGGGACCCAGAAAATTTTTACCATGGGCTCGCTGCAGACCACCGAGCAGCCACTGGATATGGCTATCAACGGCCGCGGCTTTTTCCAGATTCTGATGCCGGACGGCAACATTGGGTATACCCGTGATGGCAGTTTCCACCTCGACTCCGATGGCCAGATCGTCACGTCCAACGGTTTTCCTTTGGAGCCCGGTATTACCCTGCCCGATGACACCCAGACCTTTACCGTTGGTGAAGATGGCACGGTCAGTGTGGCGGTCTTTGGCGACGCCGCGGTGCAGCAGTTGGGTATTCTGCAGACCGCCGACTTCATCAATCCGGCTGGTCTTCAGGCGATTGGCAATAACCTGTTCCTGGAGACGGCCTCCAGTGGCGCTCCGCAGGCCGGCAATCCCGGTCAGAACGGTCTCGGTACCGTGCTGCAGAACACCCTGGAAAATTCCAACGTCAGTGTCGTCGAGGAGCTGGTGAACATGATCACCACTCAACGCGCCTACGAAATGAATTCCAAGGTGATCTCCACCGCAGACCAGATGCTGCAATACATCAGTCAGAATCTCTGACAGGAGTGAGATGACATGAAGCCCGTGCGCCTTGCCTTGACTCTGATCAGTCTGTCGTTGTTGGCAGCCTGTGTTCAGGTGCCGCCAAAGCCGGATGATCCAGCTTATGCACCGATTCTGCCGCGTACCCCTATGCCGCCGGAATTGAACAATGGCGCCATCTATCAGCCCGGTTTTGAAGTGAGTCTGTATAACGACCGCAAGGCCCACCGCGTGGGCGACATCATCACCATTACCCTGCAGGAGCGAACCGCCGCGCGCAAATCGGCTGACAGTGAAATCAGCAAGGACAGTTCGGTTGATATTGCCAACCCGACCGTCTTTGGCGAACCGGTCGAGATTCTCGGACGGGGTCTGGGTGTCAGCATGGGTGGCAGTCGAGCAGCCAATGGGGAGTCCGAGGCCAACCAGAGCAACAGTCTGACCGGCTCCATTACCGTGACGGTAGCGGAAGTACTGCCCAACGGTATTTTGCGGGTACGCGGTGAAAAGTGGATCACCCTGAACAATGGTGATGAGTTGATTCGTATTTCCGGTCTGGTACGCCGCGACGATGTGGGTCCGGATAATACCGTGCCGTCTACCCGTGTGGCCGATGCACGTATTGCCTACTCGGGCACTGGCGCCTTTGCCAATGCCAGTCAGCCAGGTTGGCTGAGCCAGTTCTTCCTTAGCCCACTGTGGCCTTTCTAGGAGACATGCACATGCGCAGCTTACTGATTTTAATGTGCATTTTTCTGTTTAGCCCCCTGGCTCAGGCAGAGCGGCTCAAGGATATCGCCAGTATTGCCGGCGTGCGCAGCAACCAGTTGATCGGATACGGTCTGGTCGTCGGTCTGGATGGCTCCGGGGACCAGACCAGTCAGACCCCCTTCACGGTGCAGACCTTCAGCAATATGTTGAATGAGTTTGGCATAACCGTACCGCCCGGCACGCGGATCCAGATGAAGAATGTTGCTGCCGTTGCGATCCATGCGGAACTGCCCGCTTTTGCACGTCCCGGGCAGAATATCGATATCACCGTATCGTCCATCGGTAATGCCAAGAGCCTCCGTGGCGGCAGCCTGTTGATGACCCCATTGAAGGGTATCGACGGTCAGGTATACGCCATTGCCCAGGGTAACCTGGTCGTCGGTGGTTTCGGCGCCGAGGGCGCTGACGGCTCACGCATCACCGTCAATGTGCCCAGTGTAGGGCGCATACCCGGTGGTGCCACGGTTGAGCGTGCGGTGCCCAGTGCCTTTGCCAATGGCGAACACCTGGTTTTTCATCTGAACCGCCCGGACTTTACCACCGCCAAGCGTGTGGTCGACCAGATCAACAGTACCTTCGGCCCGGATGTTGCCCAGGCCCAGGATGCCGGTTCGATTACGGTTCGCGCGCCTATCGATCCTAACCAGCGCGTCGACTATCTGTCGATGGTTGAAAACCTGCAGATCGAGCAGGGTAACGCCTCGGCCAGAATCATCATCAACTCGCGTACAGGGACCATTGTCATTGGCCAGGATGTGCGGGTGCAGCCAGCGGCCGTGACCCATGGCGGTTTGAGCGTAACCATCTCCGAGAATGTCCAGGTGAGTCAACCTGATGGGCCGTTCTCCGCGGGACAGACTGTGGTTTCACCAAGCTCGCAGATCAATATCGAAGAAGGCGACAGTCGCATGTTCGTTTTCAATCCCGGGGTATCCCTGGATGAAATCGTCCGGGCGGTCAACCAGGTCGGCGCAGCACCGGGTGATCTGATGGCCATTCTCGAAGCGCTGAAACAAGCCGGTGCCTTGAACGCCGAGCTGGTTATCATCTGAGCGAGGGCGGGATCATGAATCCGAACAGCATCAGTTATACCGATCTCAATGCCATGACGGCACTCAAGGCTGGCTCGAATGCCAATAGCCAGGAGAACATTCGTCGTGTTGCAGAGCAGTTCGAGTCGCTGTTTCTGAACATGATGGTCAAGAGCATGCGCGATGCCAATGCGGTGTTTGCCGAGGGCAATCCGTTGAATACGCCGCAAACCCGTTTTTATCAGGACATGTATGACAATCAGATGTCGGTGCATCTGGCCGAAAAGCAGGGCGTTGGTCTGGCGGAAGTCATGATGCGTCAGTTGTCGCCTAATCCAGATCGAGCGCCTGCCGCCTTGTCAGTGGACAATCCCCAGGCAACTGCACCCCAGGACCATTCCGCACTGCTGGCGCGGCGCAGACTGGCTTTTGCTCTGGGCAGTTCGGCGTACACCGGCATCGCCGCCAGCACGGCTGCTGCTCCAGCGCCTTCCGGACCGGCTGGCGCCGTTGAGATGCAACCACTTCGCGCCTTGCAGGCCGCTTTGCGGGCATCTCCAGTAGAGCGGGATACTACCCCCATGCTGAATACCCGGGCACCTGTTGTGGCCAGTGGCGAGCCGTTGCCGCGTTCCGGGCAGAGTCGCTTCAACAGTCCGCAGGAGTTTGTCAGCACCATGCTGCCCATGGCTGAAAAAGCCGCTGCTCGACTGGGCGTGGACCCTCATTACCTGGTAGCCCAGGCCGCCCTGGAAACCGGTTGGGGCAAATCCGTTATTCGTCAGTCGGACGGCAGTAGCAGCCACAATCTGTTCGGGATCAAGTCCCACGGCGGCTGGCAGGGTGACTCGGCCAGTGTCATGACCCATGAATACCGCGAAGGTGTGCGCATGAACGAGCGCGCCAGTTTCCGCAGTTATGCCTCCTACGAGCAGAGTTTTGAGGATTATGTCGATTTCCTGCAGGGTAACCGTCGCTATCAGCAGGCCTTGGGAAGCACCTCCAATCCCGACAGTTTCTTCCGTGAATTGCAGCAGGCTGGCTATGCTACCGATCCGCAATACGCACGCAAGATTTCCCAGATTGCTCGGCAGTTGCTGAGCAGCAGTAACAACAATGTTGCCAGCCAGACTGACGCGCCGGCCGCACAGGGTAGGGTATAAGCATGGCTGATCTGTTTAATATTGGCTTGAGCGGACTGCGCGCCAGTCAGACCCAACTGGCGGTAACTGGCCAGAACATCACCAACGTCAATACGCCCGGCTACAGTCGTCAGACCGCTCTGCAGGAGGCGCGTAATCCGAGCTTTACCGGATCCGGCTATATTGGCAATGGCACCAACGTGGTTGATGTTCAACGGGTCTACAACCAGTTTTTGACCAATCAGGTGCGTACCAGTACCTCGGTGAATGCCGAAGTGGTGGCCTTTCAGTCGCAGATGGAAGAACTCACTGGCTTGCTGGCCAGTAATGCCACTGGTATTACGCCCGGTTTGCAGAACTTTTTTGATGCCTTGCAAACCTCCATCGAAGATCCCGCCAGTTTGCCTGCGCGGCAGCTGTTTCTCTCCGAGTCTGAAGGCCTGGCCTCGCGTTTCAATACGGTGCAGGAACGCTTGTCGACACAGACCGAGTTTATCAACCAGCAGATGAACACCCTGGCAGGGCAGGTTAGTCGACTGTCCGAATCCATTGCCAAATACAATGATTCCATTGCCAAGGCCGCGGCCAATGGCGCCCAACCCAACGACCTGCTTGACGCCCGTGACGAGACGGTGCGCCAGCTCAGTGAACTGATCGGCATCACCGTAGTGCAGCAGGACCGCGATACCATCAATATTTTCGTCGGCTCCGGTCAGCCTCTGGTAGTGGGCAAGGATGCTTCAAGCCTGAAGGTCCAACAGGGTCGTTCGGACCCTGGGCGTGCCGAGTTGGTGTTGGTCAGCGGTGGTTCCGAGCAGGACATTACCGGGCTGGTCAGCGGTGGTGAGCTGGGCGGGTTGATTCGCTACCGTCAGGATGTGCTGGACCAGGCCATGAATGCCGTGGGTCGCTTGGCTCTTTCCATTTCCAGTGAAATAAACGATCAGCTTGGAAAGGGTCTGGATATCAACGGCCAGGCTGGCGCCCAGCTATTCAAGGATATCAACAGCCAAGATCAGGTCGATCTGCGAAGCCGTGGCTTGCCCACCAACTCAGATCCCAATGCGCGCCTGAATATTCTGATCAGTGACACCAGTCAACTCAGTACCTCAGATTATGAAGTGCTGTTTACCAGTGCTACCGAATACAGCGTCAGACGCGTCTCCGACAACCTGTTGAGTGGTCCATTTGATATTACCAATCCAACGCCCACCGAACTCGATGGCTTTACCATAAGCCTAGAAGCAGGTGGGACCACGGCCGCAGGGGACCGTTTTCTGCTTACCCCGACCCGGTTTGGCGCGGGTAGCATGGAAAGTGTGATGCAACAGCCCGAAGCCTTGGCTTTTGCTGCACCTGCGCGTTCGGACGCCAGCCTGGATAATCGTGGAACGGCCAAAATTACCCAGCCAACCCTGGTTGACGGCCCGCAGCCGATTGTTCCGGCCGATATGCAGGCCTTTCTGCCGATCGACTTCAGTTATGATCAGGCTACTAATGAGCTGAGCTTGACCAGTGCCTTTGGTCCGGTCAACCCGGCAACCATCGCCATTACCCCGGGTCAGACCAATACGCTGGAGTGGGAGATAGATGGTTATAGCTTCAGCATGAACATGACCGGTACGCCATTGGATGGCGATACCTTTGAAGTCAATTTCAATACCGGGCGTTCGGACAACCGCAACGCCTTGACACTATCTGGACTGCAGACCGATGCCGTGCTCGGGCAGGCCAATGGTGCAGCCGGGTTCTCCTTCGTTGACGGTTACGGTGACCTGGTTCAGCGGGTTGCTACCTTTACCGCCCAGGCCCGGTCCGACTCTGAAGCCAGTGGCGCGGTGCTGAAGCAGGCTCAGAACAACCGTGACTCGGTGTCGGCTGTGAACCTCGATGAAGAGGCTGCCAACCTGATTCGTTTTGAGCAGTATTACAACGCGTCTGCTCAGGTAATACAGATAGCCCGTTCCGTATTTGATACATTGATCAACAGTCTTCGCTGACAGGTAACCGGCCATGCGCATTTCGACGATTCAGGCATTCAATAATGGTGTTCAGGGCATCCAGAACAACTATGCCAAGGTGTCGCGTACCCAGGAGCAGGTCAGTACCGGACAGCGCCTGCTGTCTCCGGCGGATGACCCGGTCGCCAGCGTACGTCTGCTGCAGTTGAATCAGGAGGCCAACAAGCTGGCGCAGTACAAGGATAACCTGACCGCCGCGACCAACAGCCTGAATCAGGAAGAAGCGACGCTGACTGCCGTCACCAATACCCTGCAGCGTGTTCGGGAAATTGCCCTGCAATCAGGTAACGCCACGCTCTCAGTGGTCGAGCGACAGGCTTTGGCCCAGGAACTGGTTGAGCGTGAGGAGGAGTTGTTCAACCTGTTCAATAGCCGCAACGCCCGTGGTGAGTATCTGTTTGGTGGTTTTCAGAGTCAGACGCCGCCTTTTGTTCAGGATCCCGATGGCAGCTACCGCTATGAGGGTGATGATGGGCAGCGGGCGATTCAGATTGCCGGCTCGAAACAGGTGGCCATCAACGATAATGGCAAGGCGCTGTTTGTTGATGTGCCCAACGTCAACCGGGTCGTCACTGAGACCCTGACCGGCACAGCGCGCATCTCGCTTGGCGTGGTGGAAGACAAGCTAGCCTATGACACCGACTTTTATCCCAACGACAGCGTGACCATTCGCATTGGCGTCGATGGTGAGAGTTATGAGGTTTTTGGCAACCTTGACCCGCTCACGCCCATTGCCTCAGGGACTATTGAGGTGAATGAGGATCAGAGTTATCAGATCCGTGTTGCCGGGGTGGTGGTCACGCTGGATGGTGAACTGGCAGAAAACGATGAATTCCAGATTACCCGGGGTGCTACGGTTGCCGCGGAGGACAACCGCGAGAAGCGCGGCATCCTGCAGACCATAGCCTTGCTGCGTGAAACCCTGGAGACGGCTGATGACTCGACCGAGGGTCGGCTGCAGCGCCGCGACGTGCTGGCGATTAGCTTGGATAATCTGGACAATGCCATGGGCAGCGTACTCAATGTGCAAACCAGTGTTGGTGCGCGGCTGAATGTGATTGAGTCAACGGAAAATGAAAATGCCGAGGTCACGCTGATCAACACCACGGTTCAGGCCCAGCTATCCGAACTGGATTATGCCGAGGCCCTGAGCCGTCTGAGCTTTGAAACCATCGTGCTGCAGGCTGCACAGCAGAGCTTCGTCAAAACCAGCAGTTTGAGCCTGTTTAATCTGTTGCGTTGATCTGCCCCAGCGTATCCAGGATAGGGCAGTGCGGGCGTGTATCACCCTGGCAACAATCGGCCAGGTTCGACAGGGTCTGATGCATGGCCTGCAGGCTGGCAATCTTCTCCTCGAGCTGTCGCAGGTGCACGGCTGTCAGTGCCTTGACTTCGGCACTGTTGCGGTCGGCATCCTGCCACAGGGCCAGTAACTGGGTAATCTGTTCAATACTGAAGCCGAGACTGCGGCTGCGCTGGATAAAGCGCAGGGTATGCAGTTGTTGCTCATCATAATGCCGATAGCCAGCTTCACTGCGCTGTGTCGCGGGCAGCAAACCCACCGCCTCATAGTGGCGAATCATGCGCGCGCTCAAGCCGCTGGCTGCGGCTGCCTGACCTATGTTCATTTTTCCTCCGGCTTCCAGCGCTTCAGAAGCAGGGCATTACCCACCACGCTGACACTACTCAACGCCATGAAGGCACCTGCGAGCATGGGATTGAGCAGGCCAACCGCTGCCAACGGAATGCCCAGACAGTTGTAGATAAAGGCCCAGAACAGGTTCTGGCGGATCTTGCGCCAGGTCTGCCTGGAAATGGCCAAAGCCGCCGGGATAGTCAGAGGGTCGCCGCGCATCAGGGTAATACCGGCGCTGTGCATGGCCACATCGGTACCGGTCGACATGGCCATGCCGACATCCGCCGCCGCCAACGCCGGCGCATCATTGATACCGTCGCCGATCATGGCCACGACCCGGCCTTCAGCACGCAGTCGCTGCACATGCCCGGCCTTGTCTTCTGGCAGTACCTGCGCCGCCACATGGGTTATGCCTAAGTGGCTGGCCACTGCATCGGCAGCAGCCTGACTGTCACCGCTGATCAGCCAGCTGTCGATGCCGAGTTTATCCAGTTGCTGCAAGGTGGCTGCTGCGCCGGGTTTGAGGGTGTCGGCAAAGGCCATAAGCGCTATCACCTGTGCCGGTTGGCCCTCGATCGCCAGCCACGACAGGGTATTGCCCTTGGCTTCATAGGCCGCAATCTGATCCGCATAGCGACTCAGATCAATACCCTGTTGCTGCATCAACAGGGCGTTCCCCAGCCAGGCCTGTTGGCCCTTGACCTTGCCACTGGCGCCGCGTCCGGCCTGGACCCGAAAGTCACTTGCCGCCGCTATCCCGTCCGACTGCTGTCCGGCCTTTTGCAGCAAGGCATGCGCCAGTGGGTGTTCACTGTGTTTCTGGATGGCCACGGCAATGGCCATGGCCTGCTCCTGATCACATCCATTCAATGCATCAAAGCCAACCAGCTCCGGCTTGCCGAGGGTCAGGGTGCCGGTCTTGTCAAAGACCATGGTGTCGACCTTGTGGGCCAGTTCCAGGGCCTGGGCGTCGCGGATCAGAATGCCGTGTTTGGCTGCTACGCCGGTGCCGACCATGATGGCTGTCGGGGTCGCCAGACCCAGCGCACAGGGGCAGGCAATCACCAGTACGGCAATGGCATTCAACAGGGCCTGTTCGCTGCCAAACCAGATGCTGCCAATGGCCCAGCTGAGCAAGGCAATCACTACGACCACCGGTACAAAAACCGCACTGACACGGTCAACCAGGCGTTGGATCGGTGCCTTGGAGGCTTGCGCGCTTTCTACCAGGCGAACAATACGCGCGAGCATGGTGTCATGCCCCACGGCGAGGGTTGCGATTATCAACAACCCGTCCAGATTCATTGAGCCAGCCTTGACTGCATCGCCGGGCTGCCGACTGACGGGTAGGCTCTCGCCCGTCAACATGGATTCGTCAACATGGCTGCCACCGTCCTGGACCTCGGCATCAACTGGAATACGCTCACCGGGTTGCACCACCAGCAGATCGCCTGGCTTGATCTGGCTTAGCGGTACCAATTGATCACCCTCGGCTGTGCGCAAACGTGCGGTATCGGGCCTGAGCGCGGTCAGTGCACGGATTGCCTCGAGGGTTTGGCCCTTGGCCCGGCTTTCCAGATATTTACCCAACAGCACAAAGCTGACAATCACTGCCGAGGCTTCGTAATAAAGCACGGGCATCACGCCTGGATCGGCACTGACCAGGTGCCAGGTGCTCAGGGTCCACCCGGCACTGGTCCCCATGACCACCAGCATATCCATATTCCCGGTCAGATTGCGCAGGGCATGCCAGGCACCGCGGTAGAAGCGTGCGCCAAAGTAGAACTGTACGATAGAAGCCAGCAGTAGCTGCAGCAGCGGCGGTACCATCAGGTCGGGACGACCTAACATGTGTGGCAGCATGGTCAGCGCCAGCGGGGCGCTGAGCAGTCCGGCCAGCAGCACATGGCGCCGCTCTCGCCTGAGTTGCTCAGACTGCTGTGCTTTATCGCTTGCCGTCGGCGCTGTCAGCCATTGCCCCGGGTATCCGGCGTATTCCAGAGCATCAAGAATAGCCTGATGCTCAAGCCCGGCCAGAATACGTATCTGGGCCTGCCCACTGGCCAGGTTGACTTCTGCACTGAGAACGCCAGGCACGCCGAGCAGGGCTGTTTCTGCACGGCGAACACAGCTGGCGCAACTCAAACGCGCCAGCCGCAGTTGCAGGGTTTCCTCGGCCAGACTGTAGCCAGCCCGAGTCAGCGCCTTGCGCACCCCATCCAGTTGCGCGGCATCGTCAAGTTCCAGGCGTGCGCTGTCGGTTGCCAGGTTGACCTCGGCCTTGTGAACACCCGGACTCGATGCCAGCGCTGTTTCAACACGCCGGACACAGCTGGCGCAGGTCATACCCTGAATGTGCAGGTCAAGACTGATCATGTGCTTTCCTCGATGCGGGATGGTCACAGTCTGAAGCTTAACGTCATGTCAAGGTCAAGCGCTCTGAGTCTGTCCTTTCAAAGAAAGCCCAACGGTGGTTTATCCTTGTCAGTGCTGAGTTTCAGGCCGACCTTGAGTATTTGGTCATTGTCTATGGCCGCGACAACCCAGGTATGACCCTCCCATTCAATCCGGTCGCCGACCACCGGGTGTCCGCCGAATTCGCGGCGGAACAGGCTGGCCAGGCTCATTTCGGCCAGGGTTTCGGGGACAACGAAGCCATAGAATTGCGCCACGGCACCAAGTTGGGCATCACCTTCAAGGATAAAGTCCCCAAAGAATCGGCGGTTTTCCAGATAGCTCGGTGTATGCGCCTTGCTGAACAGCTTGGACAGGGCGGGCAGATCCTGTGGGCGGCCGAGGATGCACAGGACATCATTCAGGGCCAGACGCGTGCTGCCAGTGGGGTGTAGCAGGTGGCTGCCCCGAAATACGGCGGCAATGCGGGTATCCGCTGGCATTTTCAACTGGCGCAAGGCCACGCCGACACACCAGTTGGCATCCTGAAGTTGGTAGATCATCACCTCATAATCGCCATCCACGGCGATATCCAGGCTGGTTCGCTGCAGGGGTGCCGGTTCTGGCGGAATTTCTACTCGGCACAGGCGTGCGGCCAGCGGTAGGGATGAGCCCTGTAGCACGAGCGAAACCAGCACCACGACAAAGGCGATATTGAACAGCGTCTGCGCCTGTTCAAGGCCAGCCAGTAACGGGAATATGGCGAGAATGATCGGCACCGCACCGCGCAGCCCGACCCAGGATATGAACAGCCGTTCACGCCAGTTGAAAGCAAAGGGCGCGAGACAGATCAGTACCGCCAGCGGACGTGCCACCAGAATCAGAAACAGCGCAACACCCACCGCCGGCAGGGCAATCACCAGCATTTCGCTGGGCGTCACCAGCAGACCCAGCATCAGGAACATGCCGATCTGGCTCAGCCAGGCCATGCCATCCTGTACATGCAGAATGTTCTGCAGGTTGTGGACGCGACGGTTACCCAGAATCAATCCGGTCAGGTAGATCGCCAGAAAGCCGCTGCCGCCAATGCTGTTGGTGGCCGCAAACACCAGAATCGCACCACTGGTAATCAGTAACGGATAGAGGCCGGTAGCCAGTTTGACCCGGTTGACCAGCCAGACCAGCAGCAGTCCGCCGGCGATGCCGCAGAGCCCGCCCAGTCCGAACTGCTGCACCAGCAGCAGGAGAAAGCGCCAACTGAACTCGTCCTGCCCAGAGGCGAGCATTTCAACCAGGGTAATGGTTAGAAAAATCGCCATGGGATCGTTCGAGCCAGACTCGATTTCCAGCGTGGCACCGACCCGTTGTTTCAGGTTCAGCCCCTTGCCCTGCAATAACGAGAACACGGCAGCCGCGTCAGTTGATCCGACAATGGCGCCCAGAAGCAGACCCTGCAACCAATGCAAATCCAGCAGCCAGGCGGTCATGGCGCCGGTCAGTCCGGCACTGACAATAACCCCGACACTGGCCATGGACAGGGCGGGCCAGAGACCGACGCGGAAGTTCTCCACCTTGGTACGCATACCGCCATCGAGCAGGATGATGGCCAGCGCCAGACTGCCGATCATGAAGGCGGTATTGGTATTGTCGAAGGCGATACCGCCGAGCCCGTCTACCCCGGCAACCATGCCGATAATCAAAAATACCAGCAGCAGCGGGATGCCCAGTTTCGACGACAGCGAGCTGGCCAGGATGCTGGCGCACAACAGCAGAGCGCCAATCAGAAACAGGGTGTTGATGTAATCCATGCAGACAAGGAACCCATGACGGTGGGAGACTCCCAATACTATAGAGGCTGGGGTATCTTTATTGGAGAAAAAAGCTGAATAGTCAGTTAATTGCATCAACACGAAGAGGGTTATATGGACGCGCAGTTCTGGCATCAACGTTGGCAGTTGGGTGAAATCGGCTTTCACAAATCTCGGGTCAATCCATTGTTGACGCGCTGGTGGTCTGCGTTGACCGTGCCCGACGGCGCGCGTGTCTTGGTCCCCCTGTGTGGCAAAAGCATCGATATGCTCTGGTTTCTGCAACAGGGCTACGCGGTCTGTGGTGTGGAACTGTCACGCGCGGCACTGGATGCCTTTGAGGCTGAACAGGGCCTGCAATTGCATTGGCGAGAGCGTTATGACTTTCAGGTTGGAGAGCAGCAGGGGCTAAAGCTCTATTGCGGTGATTTCTTTGCCCTGCAGCGACGGGATCTGGACGGGGTGGTTGCGGTTTATGATCGCGCCGCGTTGATTGCCCTGCCGGTCGAACTGCGCCGGGATTATGCCGCCCATCTGCGCGCGCAGCTGCCGACCGGCTGGCGTATGCTGTTGATCACCCTGGATTATGATCAGGCACAGCGGCCGGGGCCGCCTTTCAGTGTGCCTGACGATGAAGTTCACCGACTCTTCGCCGGTTGCCAAATCAGTCTGCTCGACGAGCAGGATGTCCTAGATGATCATCAGGTCTTCAAGGCGCAGGGCATGACCGCCTTGAGCGAACGGGTCTATCTGATCCAGTCACCGAGCTGACATGACGGCGATCCTGACACTGCTGATCAAGTTGCTGCCGCTGTACCTGACGGTGGCGCTGGGCTGGCTGGCAGGGCGTTTTCTTCAGGCCAGCGGCAAACACATTGCCGGCATCATGATGTACATCATTACCCCGACGGTGGTGTTTGCCGGGGTATTGAACGCGCCGCTGAGTCCTCCGGTACTGCTGTTGCCCCTGTTGGTATTCAGTTTTTGCACGCTGGTGGCGCTGGTGCATCTGTGGCTGGCTCGTCGCTGGATTGGCGATGCCAGCGCCAACCTTATCCCGCTCTCGGTGGGGACCGGTAATACCGGCTACTTCGGCATTCCCCTGGCTTTGTTGCTGTTCGGTGAGCAAGGCCTGAGCCTGTATATTGTTTGTATGCTGGGTACAACCTTGTTCGAGAACAGTGTCGGTTTTTATCTGGCGGCGCGCGGCCGATTCGGTGTGCGCGATTGCCTGGTCAAGGTTGTCCGGCTGCCCTCACTGTATGCCTTCGTGCTGGCGGTCCTGCTCAATCAGGCCGAGATCGCTATGCCAACAGTATTCCTGCCGCTATTCGATAATATGCGTGGCGCCTACAGTATTCTGGGGATGATGATCATCGGCATGGGTATCCTCAGTTTACGCGGTTTGGCCGGAAACCTGCGCTTTACCGCCTTGGCTTTCTTCGGGAAATTTGTCAGTTGGCCGTTGCTGGCGCTGCTGTTCTGGTGGCTCGACAGCCAGTTTTTACATTGGTATGGATTGCCGGTTTATCAGGCCATTTTTCTTATCTCGATTACCCCTATCGCCGCCAATACCGTGGTTATCGCGACGCTACTGGATAGCTCGCCGCGGCAGGTTGCCGGTACTGCGCTACTCAGCACGGTGCTGGCGCTTGTTTATGTTCCTCTGATGGCCGTTCTTGTGCTCTCAAGCCTGCGGTGACAGTCTTTCTGAAAGAACTGGATATCTAAGCTAATCTTTTGACACTGGGTGCCGATAAAGCCAACAGTGGTGACTATTTTGTCGGTTTGGCTAGGTATTTATATCTTGTTCCTGCAGCCAGACTTTGTTTATTGGGGAGACGCCAGATGTTCAGCCTTTTTAGAAACATGGGATTTCGTTGGAAGTTGACGCTGCCGCTGTTGGTAGTCGCAGCACTTTTCCTAGCCCTTGCTTTCACAGCCTTTTGGGCTGTTACGAGTCTGGATCAAAGGCTCAAGCGGATGACGGAAGAGCTGTTACCGCAAAGTTCGACTTTGTTGGAGGCTGACCGTGACTTGTATCAGGCGCTGACCGCAGAGCGCAGCATGTTGGCGAATGACAGCGGCCAGACCGCTGCTGAAAGGCTGTCTGAGCATGACGACAATCTTAAGCAAGCATCGGATCGGGTGATGGTTTTTGTTCGTGCCACCCAATCACCAGCCGGCCAGCGTCTTGGTACTGATTTTCAAGCCGCTTTTGGAACATGGAAACAAACCACTGATCAGATCGTTCGACTGGCTGGCAGTGGGGATCCCGCTGATCTTGAGGAAGCCAACGAGCTGAGCTATGGGCGAGGTTATCAACAGTTTCTAGCAGCACGTGAGCTGATTGACCAGATGACCCAGTTGGTTGACGAGGAGGCTGCTAGCGAAACAGTTCTGGCCGATGCTGTGGCCAGCAAGAGTAATTCCCTCGTATTGATGGTGGTCATAGTCGGGCTGATTCTGTGCTTGCTTATTATTGTGGTTTTTCCTGGATTGATCATCAAGCCCTTGCAGGACGTGCTTGCGCGCATCCGCGATATTGCCGATGGCGAGGGCGATTTGACCAAGCGCATCAATGTAGTCTCCGAGGATGAACTGGGCCAGCTCGGACTGGCCTTCAATCAGTTCCTGCAGCAACTTCAGTCGATTATCCAGCAGGTGGCTGATTCCACTTTGCAGGTGGCCTCGGCATCCGAACAGATGAGCACCATTGCCGCCAGCCAGGATCGACTGGTGAATGAGCAGTACCATGCCATTGACCAGGTCAGCACCGCTGCAACAGAAATGAGTGCGGCCATTCACGAAGTGGCCGACAACGCCACCAGTACCGCCGACGCCGCCAGTGCCGCCGACCGTCAGGGTCATGCTGCAGCTGAAGTGGTCGGGCAGACCATGAACGCCCTCCGCCGGTTGGCTGCTGATGTGGAAGAAGCGGCAGGGGTGATCAACCACCTGGAAGCGGACAGTGACAAGATCGGCGGCGTGCTGAGCGTCATTCAGGCCATTGCCGAGCAGACCAACCTGCTGGCGCTGAATGCCGCCATCGAGGCTGCCCGTGCCGGGGAGCAGGGTCGCGGCTTTGCCGTGGTTGCTGATGAGGTGCGCGCGCTGGCTGCGCGGACCCAGGATTCGACCCGGGATATCCAGCAGATGATCCAGAGCCTGCAGTCCGGCAGCGCCCAGGCCGTCAGTGTCATGCAGCGTGGTGCAGCCCTGGCTGCACAGAGTGTCGAGCAGGCAGCAGGCGCCGAGCAGTCACTGAATGAAACCTCGCAGTCGGTGGTGCGAATCAATGACATGGCTGCGCAGATTGCCGCTGCCTGTGAAGAGCAGAGCAAAACCACCGAAGAGATTGCGCGCAATATCAGTGGCATACGCGATCTGTCGAACCAGGCTGCGCAAAGTTCCGAGGAAAGTCGCCAGGCCAGCGATTCCATGGCACGTCTGGCGTCGGCGCTGCAGCAACAGGTGGGGCGCTTCCGGACCTGATCAGAACCTACAGCGCAAAAGCGGTTGTATCCTGCAACCAAGCCGTTACAATAGCGCGGCCCGCCCAGTGCGGGTTCGTTATGGTGGCCCCGTCGGTCCCCTCGCAACGATCAGCCGCGAACCTGGTCAGGCCCGGAAGGGAGCAGCCACAGCGGTTATATCGTGTGCCGGGGTGTGGCTGGCGGGGCTGCCACCCATAACGCTCTGGTCCCCCCTCCCTTGCGACACCCTGCTGATTGATACCCCGGTATTGCGCTGCTCAATCCTGTGCCTGAAGTCTTGCCTTGTCGAACTGTCAGGGGGTAGAAAGTGGCATACCCAGTATTGAGCAAAGCCCATGAGTACTCCTTTGAATCTGATTATCGACAAGCGCTTTTGTGGGCCGCCGGCCAGCGGTAATGGTGGCTATGTGGCCGGTTGTCTGGCGTCCATGATTGAGGGCAACAGTCAGGTTACGCTGCACGCCCCGCCGCCCCTGGATACGCCGATGCAACTGCACACGACGGACAGTGGCGCTGAGTTATGGCTGGATGAGCAGCGGATTGGCAGTGCCGTTCCCTGCCACTTTGAACTCGATGTGCCGCCGATGCCTGACCTTGAACAGGTTGCCGCGGCGGAGCCACACTACGCTGGCTTCAGCATGCACAATCTGCCTGGTTGCTTTGTCTGCGGTCCGGATCGCAGGCCGGGCGACGGCTTGCGGATATTTGCCGGTCCGCTGGCTGAGGGGCTGGTGGCCACCCGCTGGCAGGCCCCGGCCGACCTGGCTGACGAGCGCGGCAATCTGCTCAAACCCTTTGTCTGGGCGGCGCTGGACTGCCCAGGCTACTTTGCCGTCAACGCGCAATCAGGGCCGGCATTGCTCGGTCGTTTCGCCGTTGAGCAGCATGCCCCGGTGCCGGTTGCCGAGCCGCTGCTGGTCATGGGCTGGGCGCTGACGCACGACGGACGCAAGCATCAGGCGGGTACCGCCATCTACCATACTGACGGTCGCTTGCTGGCCAAGGGCCTGGCAACCTGGATCAGTCTCAGCCGGGCATGAGGCCCCGGCCTGACTGCCAGGGTACAAGGTGTTCAACGGTGGCTTTGCGTCTCGCAATGTCGGTCGGCATTGGGTACAGTAGCCGCTTCATGAACGACCGATGTGGATAAGCCCCCGCCCATGAGTTATCAGGTTCTTGCCCGTAAATGGCGTCCGCGCCTGTTCCGCGAAATGGTCGGCCAGACTCACGTCTTGCAGGCGCTGATCAACGCCCTGGATCACAATCGTCTGCACCACGCCTACCTGTTCACCGGTACCCGCGGCGTCGGCAAGACCACCATTGCGCGCATTCTGGCCAAGTGCCTGAACTGCGAGACCGGCATCAGCTCCGAGCCCTGTGGCGTCTGTTCAGCCTGCAAGGAAATTGATGAGGGGCGTTTTGTTGACCTGATCGAGGTCGACGCCGCCAGCCGTACCAAGGTCGAAGATACCCGTGAACTGCTGGATAACGTGCAATATGCGCCGTCCCGTGGACGCTTCAAGGTCTATCTGATCGACGAAGTGCACATGCTGTCCAGTCACAGCTTCAACGCGCTGCTCAAGACCCTTGAGGAGCCACCTGAGCACGTCAAGTTCCTGCTGGCGACCACGGATCCGCAGAAACTGCCGGTGACCATTCTCTCCCGCTGTCTGCAGTTTTCCCTGAAGAACATGGCGCCGGAAAAGGTCGTCGAGCACCTGCGGCATGTGCTTGGCGAAGAGATGATCCGCTTTGATGAAGAATCCCTCTGGCTGTTGGGACGCGCCGCCGACGGGTCGATGCGTGACGCCCTGAGCCTGACTGATCAAGCCATCGCCTTTGGCAACGGCGCGCTGAGCGTGGCCGATGTGCGCAGCATGCTTGGCACCATTGATCACGGGCAGGTGTTTGGCCTGCTGGAGGCGCTGGCAGCCCATGATGCGCCGGCGCTACTGGCGGCGATTGCCGAGCTGGCAGAGCAGGGCGTGGATTTTGCTGCAGTGCTGGCCGAGTTGCTCTCGACCTTGCAGCGGCTGGCGATTGCTCAGGTGCTGCCGGCGGCGGCGGATAATAGCCAGGGTGATCAGGCGCGCATACTGGAACTGGCCGGGCGCTTGAGCGGCGAGGACGTGCAGCTGTTTTATCAACTGGGCTTGCACGGGCGCCGCGATTTGCCCTTGGCGCCGGAGCCGCGTGGCGGCTTTGAAATGGCCATGCTGCGCATGTTGGCCTTTCGGCCGGGGGTGGCTCATGGCGTTGCCGCGCTGGCGCCGCCGGTCAGTGTGCCGGGAAAGCCGCAGGGGATCAGCCAGGCCAGGGTTGATTCCCAGCCAAACCGGCCACAACCCGAGTTGGCTCAGCCCGAACCTGTTGCCGAACCTGTGCCGCCAGCACCCACAGCGCCTACTGTCGAGCCGGCCACGTCAGCGGTCAACCAGCCTGTCAGCGCTGAACCGGCAATGCGTGTACAGGGCGGTCAGCCACTGAAGTCTGGCGTGCCGGTCAAGCCGCCACTCGATGAGCCGGATGCCGATTGGTTACAGTCGGTGCCGGACTATGACGAGGGTGATCGTCAGGAGCAGGATGAGCTGATGGACTACCTGCCTGACTGGCAGATGGATGAAGCTGAGACAGCAGCGCCTGCCGTGGCGGAACAGGTCAGTCCCTTGCCGGTGGCCAGCGGTATTGCCGCACAGTGGTTGGAGCTGTTTTTGCGACTGCCACTGAGCGGGCTGACGCAAAGTATCGCAGCCCATTGTCAACTGGTCAGTTGCGATGCTGGACAGTGGTTGCTGCACCTGGATCCGGGTCACAGTGCCCTGTATAACGAGAATCACCGGTTGCGCCTGCAACAGGCGCTGATCGATTGTCTGGGCCAGAGTCTGACGCTGACAGTGCTGGTGCAGCAACCGGATCAGGAGACCCCGGCGCTGGCCGCAGCGCGTGAACGCCAGAGACGTCAATTGCAGGCCGAGCAGCTGATACGTGAAGACCCCCTGGTACAGGGGCTGATACGCGATTTTGCGGCGGAAATCTGTGCTGACAGTATCCGACCGATTGATACAACCGTGACAGACTGAGGAAAGATCATGATGAAAGGTGGCATGGCCGGGCTGATGAAGCAGGCACAGCAAATGCAGGAAAAGATGGCGAAAATGCAGGAAGAACTGGCCAATGCCGAAGTCACCGGGCAATCCGGTGCCGGTTTGGTGTCGGTGGTCATGAACGGTCGGCATGATGTCAAGCGTGTCAGCCTGGATGACAGCCTGCTGTCCGAGGACAAGGAAATCCTCGAGGACTTGATTGCGGCGGCCTTCAACGATGCCGTACGCAAGCTGGAAAAGAACAGTCAGGACAAAATGGCCGGCCTGACGCAGGGCATGAACTTGCCCGATGGCTTCAAGATGCCTTTCTGATGTGCTTCCCTTTACTGACAGAGTAGTCCTATGAGCTTCAGTCCACTGATTCGCCGTTTGATTGATGCCTTGCGTGGACTGCCCGGGGTCGGGCCCAAGACGGCTCAGCGTATGGCCTTGCATCTGCTGGAGCGTGATCGTGATGTAGCCAGGTACCTGGCTACATCATTGCTCGAAGCCATGGATGGGGTGGGCTACTGCAGTCAGTGTCGCACTTTGAGTGAAACCGAGATTTGTACCATCTGTTCCGACCCGCGTCGCGATGCCAGTCTGTTGTGTGTGCTGCAAAGCCCGGCGGATGTGTGGGCGGTGGAGCAGGCAGGGGGCTTTCACGGGCGTTACTTTGTACTCAAGGGGCAGCTGTCACCCATAGATGGATTGGGACCCGAGGAAATAGGTATTCCGTTGCTGTTGGCGGCGGTTGAGCATTCACAGGTTGCCGAGGTGATTTTGGCGACCAACCCCACGGTTGAAGGTGAGGCTACTGCGCATTTTATTGCCGGATTGCTGAAACCCCGAGGTATCAAGGTCTCACGTATTGCCCATGGCGTCCCCCTGGGCGGCGAACTGGAGTTTATTGATGGCGGCACCCTGGCCCATGCTCTGGCAGGGCGCACACCTATCCTCTGACCTCAAGAGGCCAGCCGACCACCCTGGTAGTCGCGCATGGCCTGCTCGATTTCCTCACGACTGTTCATGACAAAGGGCCCGTATTGCACTATCGGCTCGCCCAGCGGTTTGCCGGCAATCAACAAGGCACGAACACCCTGATCACCTGCCTGTATTGATAGCTGGTTCCCCGAGCCAAGTCGGCCCAGTTGCCCGCGCCCGAGCCCCGCCTCACGGTCACGTCCACGGATGGTCAGGCTGCCCTCATAGACGTAGAGCATGGTGTTCAGCGTCTCGGGCACGGGCAGGGAGATTGATTGACCTGGCTGCAAGTGCAGGTCGGCGTAGAGCGGTTGGGTCGACTTGCCCTGAATCGGCCCTTCGACAGACTGTCCTTCAATCTGCAGCGTGCCGGCAATCATGCTGACACTGCCGCCCTCAGCCAATACCAGGTTGTTCATGGCATTGGCGGGCAGGTCCTGATAGCTGGCGGGCTGCATTTTTTCTGCGGCGGGCAAGTTGATCCACAGCTGAAAACCACGCATGCGTCCTGAGGTCTGTTGTGGCATCTCCGAATGCACAATGCCGCGCCCGGCGGTCATCCACTGCACGCCACCGGGTTCCAGCAGCCCGCGATTGCCCAGGTGATCCTCATGCAGCATGCGCCCTTCAAGCATGTAGGTGACGGTTTCAAAGCCACGGTGCGGATGGGCGGGGAAGCCGCCCTGATAATCTTCAGCCTGGTCCGAGCCAAATTCGTCGAGCATCAGGAAGGGGTCGAAGCGTTCGGCACCGCTGCCGCCAAACACCCGCTTGAGTTTGACGCCATCTCCATCGGAGGCAGTGCGTCCGGTCAGTTGTTCGACCAGGTCACGATTGAGTAAGTTAGTCATGTCTCATCTCCTTAAAGGACTATGAGACAAGTCTATTGTTCGAATGACTGGCGGAATAGCGCAAAAAATGCGCCAAACCTATCGGTTTGACTGATGGGTTATTGGCTGTTGCCAAAGTGCTCTTCAAGCTCGCGGATGATGCGGTCGTAAGCTTCACAGGCACCATGATCGCTGCGCGTGGGGTCACGCTGTTGCAGTTCAATCAGCTGCGCGTTCATCGCTTCGGCACGCTGTGGGTCGTCATGTGCCAGGCGATTGATGGTTTCGGCGACCTGCTCGGCCTTGGCTACAGCGTCATCCATGCTACAGGCGCTTGCTGGCATGGCGGCGACAAGGAATAGGCTAGTCAGGAGTAGGCTGGAAAGCAGTTTCATTGTGTAACCTCGTCAATGCCCTTACGGGCTGTAAGGCTTGTATATTAGTCCCATTGCTGCAGGCATCCAAGTCTGATCAGGGTGACCTGTTGTCACATCCTGTGCGTTGGATAAATGCATCAGTGGTCTGGCTGTTTAGCAACTACACTGAAACCAGTTCATTCGGCGGGCGATGTCTCTTTGCCCAGCAGCCCACAAAGGGGGACAGGTACTGATACGCCAATCTGATTGGAAATACACTTTGGGCATCTTGCTGCTCTTGCTCCTTAGCCTCCCTCTTGCAGCGTCAGCACAGACGGTGGTTATCGGCTTTGGCACGCATAAGCCCCCCTACGTGTTTGAGCAGGAGCATCGCGGGCTTGAGGTGGACATCGTTATTGCCGCTCTGGAGCAGGCAGGGTTGCTGGTGGAGCCTTACTACTCGCCTCTGGAACGCTTGCACATGATGCTTGAACACCAGGAGCTGGACGGTATAACCGTCACCAGTGAGGCCAGTGGCGTTAGTGCCCATTATTCTGATGTATACATCACCTATCAGAATGTCGCAGTGACCCTCAAGGCGCGCAATATCCGCCTGAACCGGATCAGTGACCTGAGCCAATACTCGGTTAGCGCTTTCCAGCGTGCCCGGTTATTGCTCGGTGACGAGTTTCGCAGTATGGCGCTGAGTAACCGGCTTTACCGCGAGGAGGCTCGGCAGGTAACACGTAATCTGCTGCTGTATGCCGGGCGTATTGACGTGATGATCGGTGACAGGCGGATTATTCGTGCTTTTACCGACGAGGTGGCCGACCGGGTTGATACCACTCAGGAGATCGACATCCATCCCCTGTTTGAACCCACGGCCTACCGCATGGGTTTTGTTGATACTTCTCTGCGCGACCAGTTCAACAGGGGCTTGCAGCAGATCCGCGAGAACGGTCGATACCAGGAAATAGAAGCGCGTTATGCTGCCTACTGAGCGTCATGAATTGGCCGATTCAGCCCCCTGAGTGGCGTTTCCGGCACTGCTTTATCCTAGTCTATTGGCTAGGCTGTCAGAACAATAATGACAACCGGACTCCACCATGCCCCTTCCCCGCCTCAGCCTTGCTGTTTTGATCGCCGCTCTGACCCTTTCTGTTCATGCCCAGACCTTGCCTGCACCCGAGAGCGTGCGTCTGGACCAGCTGGCTTTGATGCAGGGCTTTCCGCCGCCGCCTGACAAGCAGGTCACGGCAGCCAATTTTCTGTCTGACTACCCGAATCTGCGCTGGGCTTTTCATCATATGCGCGAACTGTTGCCGAGCCGGGCGGTCCTGCGTGGTGCGGGACCGGTTGCTGTTTTGCCGGTTGGTGATGATCGCAAGCAAAACATTGACAGTCTGATCTTCCCCGGTCCGGATGGGCAGCCTGTCAGCTTTGCCGATTACCTGACCAACAGCTATGCCGATGCCACGCTGATAATGCAGAACGGCAAGGTGATCTACGAGGCCTACCATGAAGGCATGCCAGCCGAGAATCCGCACATGCTCTGGTCGGTCACCAAGTCGTTTGCCGGTTTGCTGGCGACTCAACTGATTGAGGAGGGTGTTCTGGATGCCAATGCGCTGGTGACTGATTACGTCCCTGAACTGCAGGGCAGTGGCTGGGAAGGTGCAACCCTTCAGCAACTGCTCAACATGACGGCCGACATCGACTACAGCGAAGTCTATGCCGATGCCGAATCTGACGTGGTCAAATATGCCCTCGCGGCGGGCATGATGCCGGCTCCGACGACCTACCCCGGGCCGCGTGATCTGTACAGCTATCTGCCGAGTATCGGCGCCGACCAGGCCCATGGTGAACGCTTTATCTACCGCACCGTGCATACCGAAGTGCTGGGATGGGTGCTGCGCAAAGCGACCGGTAAACATCTCGCTGAACTGATCAGTGAACGGCTATGGATTCCTCTGGGTGCCGAACAGGATGCCTATATGTTGCTGGACTCAAAGGGTACGGAATGGGCCGGGGCAGGCTTGAATGTGACCCTGCGCGACCTGGCGCGTTTTGGCGAAATGATGCGCTTGAAGGGGCGGTTCAATGGCCAGCAGATTGTCAGCAGTGCCGCTGTCGAGCACATTCTGCAGGGAGGTGATCGCGAGGCGTTCAAGGCCGCCGGTCGGGATTTCCAGCCGGACTATTCCTATCGCAACCAGTGGTGGATCAGTCACAATGCCGATGGTGCCTATGAAGCCTTGGGCGTCCATGGTCAGATGATTCATGTAAATCCGACTGTCGGTCTGGTGGTCGTGCGCCTGTCGTCCCATCCGTTGGCCAGCTCGGCGCATACCTTTCCGACCACCCTGCCGGCCATGCGCGCGCTGGCCGACCTGTTGCGTGAAAATGCCACCGAGTAGCCCAGTTGTTACTCGTCCTTGAGGTACTCAGCTGGCACATCACGCCGATGCGCCAGGCTGGTGTCTCCGCTCTCGGGGTGGAACACGATCAGCACCTGACCTGACTCGATCTGCCGTCGTAGCCGTTCCACGCGCTGCTCAAGGCTGACGTCATAACCGTTGTCGGTGCCTTCGCGGGTGACAAAGTCCTCCAGCAGCGCCTGCAGGGTCTGTGGATCGAGCAGCTCATGGGGTATCAGCATGTTGCCTACTTCATGGATGACAGAGCTGCTGATGATACACTGCGCAGCCTGTTCTTTCTGCCTGGCCTGTCATGATCAGTGATCCGCTGTTTTATCTTTGCGCCATTCCCGCTGTGCTGCTCTATGGTATAGCCAAGGGTGGCTTTGGCGGCAATATCGCCATTCTGTCGGTACCCTTGATGGCACTGGTGGTCGCGCCGCAGCAGGCGGCGGCCATTCTGTTGCCGATTTTGATTGTCATGGATCTGGTTGCCCTGCGAACCTTCAGGGGGCGCTGGGACAAGGTCAATCTGCGCATCATACTGCCGGCCTCACTGGTCGGTGTGGTGATTGGCGCCCTGACGTTCAGGCTGCTCAATGATGCGCATATTCAGATTCTGATTGGCGCTATTGCGCTGATCTTTACCCTGAATATCTGGCTGCGCCGGGGTGAGCCGCCAGTGCGGCCGGTCAGCCGGCTGCGAGGCGGTTTCTGGGGCATGATGGCTGGTTTTACCAGTTTCGGTATCCATGCTGGCGGGCCGCCGATCAATGTGTACCTGTTGCCGCAGAAACTCGACAAGACCGTATTGATGGGCACCATTGCGGTGTTTTTTGCCGTGGTCAATCTGGCCAAACTGCCTGCCTATGTCTACCTCGGTCAGTTCAATAGCGCCAATCTGCTGACCGCCCTGGTGCTGCTACCGCTGGCACCACTGGGGGTCAGGATGGGCTTCTGGATGCTGCAACGCAGTAACGACAAACTGATCTATCAGCTTTGTTATCTGTTTCTCTTTGCCACCGGTTGCAAGCTTTTGTTCGACGGCTTTACTGCTCTGCAGCTGATTTGAGCAGCCCGGTAATCAGCTGATCAAAGGCGTCGGCCTCAATCGGTTTGGCCAGAAAGCCGTTCATGCCTGCGGCCGTTCCGGAGCGCATGTGGTCATCCAATACATGCGCTGTCAGGGCAAAAATGGGCACAGCGGGTAAATCATGCTGTTGCTCGAAGGCGCGGATGCGGCGGGTTGCTTCAAAGCCGTCCATGATCGGCATTTCACAGTCCATCAGGATCAGGTGGACGTCTTCAGGCTTGGCTCGATAGAGTGCCAGCGCCTCTGAGCCATTCAGCGCCACAGTGGTCTGGCAGCCATACTTCTCCAGCATGCCGCGGGCAACCAGCTGGTTGACGGGATTGTCCTCAGCAAGCATCACGTGCAGCCTTGTTGCATTGCCTAGCTGCAGCTTGGCCTCAGCGGGATAAGCGGTGTGGCGGGTCTGCTGCAACTCATCCAGGGTCTGGCGCAGCTGAGTCGGGGTGACCGGCATGCTCAGGATACGGCAGCTTGGTGCCAATTGAGTGGCTGCCAGCAGATCGCGTACCCTGGCGTTGCAGATACTCAACAGCGGCTGGTCACTGGCGTGCATCAGGGCAGCGACTTGGCTCAGTTCCTCGTTACCCATGCCCTGGGTGGCAATCACCAGCAATGCTGTCCTGGCGTCGACGGCCTTGCCGGTGAGCATGCCTAGGGGTTGTCGGACAACACTGAAACCCAATCGCTGCAACAACGGGGTATAGCTGCTGATGGCCTGCGGGTCGTTGCCTGCCAGAATGGCCTGGCGCAGCTCCGGATGGTCAGGCTGATGTCGTGGGCTTGATCGCAGGGGGACCTTCAGGCAGAAGCAGGAACCGACATTGACCTCGCTCTCTACACTGATATCGCCACCCATCAGTTTGGCCAGCTCAAGGCTGATGGTCAGACCCAGGCCGCTGCCGCCGTAACGTCGGGTGGTACTGCTGTCGGCCTGGGTAAAGGATTCAAAAAGTTGCCTGCGCGCCTGCGGACTGATGCCGATGCCGGTATCCCTGATAGCCATTTGCAGGCTGAGCAGGTCATCCTGGGATGACTGCAAGCTGACATGCAGGCTGACATGACCCTGATCGGTAAATTTGAAAGCATTGCTCAGCAGGTTCAGCAGTACCTGTTTGAGCCGGGTCGGATCGCCAATCAGATAGCGCGGGACATCGCGGTCCAGACTGCAGTAAACGGCCAACTGCTTGTTCAGCGCCTCGGCGGTAAACAGGCTGCAACTGCTGGATAACAGTTCCTCAAGATCAAACTCGATTTGCTCCAGTCGCACCTGTCCCGACTCGATACGGGCATAGTCGAGAATATCGTTGATGACCGAGATCAGCGCCTGTCCCGAGCTGTTGATGGTGTCGACAAAAAAGCGCTGGGAACTGTCCAGGCGTGTGTCACGCAACAGTTGCAGCATGCCCAGTACGCCGTTCAAGGGTGTGCGTATCTCGTGGCTCATCTTGGCCAGAAAGCGGCCCTGAGCACGTGACTCCAGACGTGCCTGCCGGGCCTGCTCGTCAGCCAGAAAGCGCGCTTCCTTAAGTGCATTGATGCGGTCAGCCAGGCCGAGTGAAAGAATAAACAGCTCTACGCATATGCCCAGCTTGACCAGATCGGTACCGTAGGCAATGGCTGGTTCGTAGCCCAGCGAACCGGTGGTCGAGAGGATCAGCGAGCAGAGCAACAGGCCCCAGGCCAGGGTGAAGTAGGAGCCGTAGCGGAAGCCACGGCGCCAGACATGAATGCCCACTGACAGCAAAATCATCGAGTTGACCAGTACAAACAGACTGGCAAACAGATTGTAGTTGGCCAGTCCGATCAGTGGCAGGCTGAGAAGTGCGAGTGTGACCAGTATCAGAACGCTGCGCAGCCACAAATCAATCCGCGGAAAGCGCTCGGCCGTATGCAGAAAATGACGGCTGAACTGGGTGGCGACTATGCAATGCAGATACATCAGGCTGTAGATCGAAAAAGACTGGAACAACACATTCATCTGCAGCCATTTCCACAGCAGACCGTCGAGGGCGGCCATGAACAGCAGCATGTTCAGGTTGTAGATCAGGTACCAGAAATAGCTGGTTTCGCGCAGGGAGGCATAAAGAAACAGATTGTAGGCAAACAGACCCAGCAGCACGCCATAAAACAGACCGTTGGCCAGACTACTGATTTCAAGATGTTCCGCAGCGGTAGGCCAGGTAGCAAAATACAGGGGTACAAAGAGGGTGCTGCTGGTTTCCACCCGCAAGTAGAACTCGCTGGTTCCGGTTGGAAGTGACAGGGGGATCCAGGGATTTCTGACTTGCATCGGACGGTCCTGCAGCAGGATATGGTCGCCACTCAGATGATGCTGCAATAGGCTGCCATCGTGCCGTTGAAACAGTTCAAGGCGATCAAGTATCGGGTAGTTGATTTCCAGCACGCCTTCGACAGTACTATCCCGGTTGTTGTCGAGGCTGAAATACAGCCACCAGACCGATGGGTTTTTACCCTGATTCACATAGGTGCCCTGAACGGTCTTCCAGGCCGGATCATCGAGTGCGGGCAAGGTCGTCAGCACCAGACTGGCATCGGCGTCTTCAAGTATTCGGGTGTAAGTGGTAAGGCTGCTGCGCAGGTCTGTGTGATCAATGAGCAGGGCCGAGGGGCTGTGCGCCTGGGCAGTGACGGCCGGCAGCAACAGGTAAAACAGCATCAGCAGATACCCGGGCACACGCATGGATACAGCACCTCACTGACCTGACCATTTTTGATGATGTTGTTGGCAGAGACAACCTTGATGCTAGCACAGCAATGGCTCAGTGTTAGTCACCATGCCGCAGTCTGTTATTACGCGTCAGCGTTAGAGCCCCGGGCAAATTGCCCGCGTACCAGTTGGCGTAACAGGAAGCGGCTGGGATGCACAGCCTGCACCAGTTGCCTGGGCAGGGGCAGCGGTTCGTTATTGAGCAGGGCGGCCAGCAATTCACCGCTCAGTGGGCAACTGATCAGGCCGCGGGAACCATGGGCGCTATTGATAAACAACCCCGGATACCAGGGTGCGGACGTATCCAACTGTTTGGAAGCGTCCTTGCCGAGCACGGCGTAGTCCCGGATGAACGGCTCGGGCTGAACAACCGGACCGATCAGCGGCAGGTAATCAGGGCTGGTGCAGCGTAGGGCCGCTCGCGCCTTGAGCTCAGCAGGATCCTGTTGTGACAGGGCCAGTGCGTCTGTCAGTTCGCTCGACAGGTCAGCCAGCAGGGCCAGATTGGACTGGTTCTCCTCGCTGGTCGGCTGCATATCCTGCCAGTCAAAGCGAAAGCTGGCGCCAAGGTGGTGCTCGCCATGCCGAGCCGGTGATACATAGCCCTCGCTGCACAGTACGGTGCGCAGTGCCTGGCTTGATTCGCTGGCAGGCAGGTGGGTGATCTGGCCACGTATGGCTTTCAACGGCAAGTGCCGGGTCTGCTCAAATCGCTTGCTATCGGCGGCACTGCAGACCACCACGCAGGCAGCACTGGCGATGGTTTGCCCAGTGCCATCCTGTGCAGTCCACTGCCCGTCGCTGTACGTCAACGCCAGTGCTTCATGCTGCTTCAACAGCTGAATATTGGGATGTTGCAGCAAGGCCTGGCACAGACTCGGCGGGTTGACCCAGCCACCACCGGCGAAGAACAGGCCGCCGCGCGAGACCTTGAGACCGGCAACCACACTGGCTTCGGCGGCACTGACGCCACGCAGGAACTCTGCAGGGTAGCCCTGTTGCGCCAGCGCCTCATAGCGCTCTGCTTCCTTATCATCCTTGCTCAGTTGCAACACACCACAGGCGGCCCAGGTATCCTCCGACTGCGGCATTAGCGCGTGCAGTTGTCGCAGGCTGAAGGCATAGGCGCTCTGGATAAAGCGTGATAGCGGCGGCTGGTGGGGTGACAGTTTGCAGTACAGAATGCCCTGAGGATTACCCGAGGCCTCCTGCGCTGGGCTGGCATGACGCTCGATCAGTTGCACCTGCCAGCCGCGGCGGGCCAGGGCCATCGCCGTACTGCAGCCGGCCAGACCGGCACCAATGATCATCACTTCACGCGTGCCCGGATGGCCAGTAGGTCGGGCATACCAGGGCGCCTGCCAGGGCAGTTCGACTGGCTTTGTGAATAGCCCAGCCAGCATTTCGCGCTTGCGTCCATAGCCCTTGACCCGGTTCATGCTGAAGCCGGCCGCCTGCAGGCCGCGACGAACATCGCCGGCACTGGTAAAGGTCGCGACAGTGCTGCCTGGCCGGGACAATCGGGCCATCTGCTGATACAGCGCCGGTTGCCACATCTCCGGATTCTTTGCCGGGGCAAAGCCGTCCAGAAACCAGGCGTCAACCTGGGCATCAAGCTCTGGCAGGGTATCGAATATATCGCCGATCAGCAGGGTCAGGGTTACCCGCCCCTCGGCCAGCACAAAATGTTGCCAGCCGGTGGTCAGGTCGCTGTACTGCGCGAGCAATTGTCCAGACCAGTGTGCCAGTTCCGGCCAGAGCGCCAGCGCGCGCTGCAGATCAGTCACCCTGAGCGGAAATTTTTCACAACTGACAAAGTGCAGCCGAGCGCCAGGCGGCGCGCAGTCATCCCAGAGTTGCCAGGCGCTGAGAAAATTCAGGCCGGTACCAAAGCCGGTTTCTGCTATGCAAAAGTGCGCATCAGTGGCCAGTTGGCGCCAGCGTGCAGGTAATTGATTATGCTGGAGAAATACGTGGCGGCTTTCTTCCAGTCCGGACTCGCGGGAAAAGTACAGGTCACCAAAATGGCTGGAGAAAGGTTGGCCGTCATCGGCCCATATCAGATCGGCATGGGGTGGCAAGGCTTTCACGGTGACTCCGGCTGATGGTGATGCCGGGTAGTCTACCCGTGAAAGCCGACTGAGCAGAACATCAGGGTATATTGGGGTAGATCAGCAGTAGCCAGGTAGCGATGAAAACCAGACCGAAGGTAGGCCATTGGGCCTTGAAAAGCTGTTTCATTGTGATCACCTTTTTTATTTTGTGCAGTTACCCTGGTAGGGTCTGCTGCGTCGGCCGAGTACTGGCCAGGTCGCGTCACGTTCGGTCACCCACTGGCGGGTCAACCTTGTAGTACTGACAGATATTGTCTGCCGTCGTTCCGATAAAACCGGCTCACTTTTTACTTTAGCCTGCCTATGCCCCGGTATTAGACCAATTGGCTACAAGCACATGGCAGAAAATTGCCACTCAATCTGAGCCTGTCATCACGCTGTCACGCTCTGTTCTGTTTGTCCTTCGCGGGCACGTGCGTCGGTGAAAATGACCTGTGAATTGACCGATTTGGTTGTTGCCGTCGCGGCTGTCTGGGGTAGGGTAGAGGCTGGTTTTTCACCCGGAGAGCGCAGCATGAGCGAGGCCCTGATTTTCGATGCCGTACGTACGCCCCGAGGCAAGGGTAAGCGCGATGGCTCGCTCTACAGTGTCAAGCCGGTCAATCTCATGGCCGCGGTATTGCGCACTCTGCAGCAACGCAATGATCTGGATACCGCCCGCGTTGATGACATTGTGCTGGGCTGCGTTACCCCGGTGGGTGATCAGGGCGCCGATATTGCCAAGACCGCCGCGCTGGTGGCCGACTGGCATGAGTCGGTGGCTGGCGTGCAGATCAACCGCTTCTGCGCCTCTGGCCTGGAGGCCGTGAACCTGGCGGCCATGAAGATAGGCTCCGGCTTCGAGGACCTGGTGGTGGCGGGTGGCGTCGAGTCCATGTCGCGGGTACCCATGGGCTCGGATGGTGGCGCCTGGGCGCTGGATCCGCAAACCAATATGCAGGCCCAGTTTGTACCCCAGGGTATTGGCGCCGATCTGATCGCCACTCTGGAGGGCTTCAGTCGTGCCGAGGTCGACGCCTTTGCCCTGCGTTCCCAGCAAAAAGCCGCGCAGGCCCGTGCTACCGGTGCCTTTGCCCGCAGCCTGATGCCGGTGACCGATCAGAACGGTATTGTCCTGCTGGATCAGGACGAATTTATCCGCGCCGATACCACCCTGGAGGGCCTGGCCGCGCTCAAACCGAGTTTCGCAGGCATGGGTCAGATGGGGTTTGATGCCGCGGCGCTGCGCCGCTATCCCTGGGTTGAAGCCATTCAGCATGTGCATACCCCGGGCAACAGTTCCGGCATCGTGGATGGCGCCGTGGCCATGCTGATCGGCTCCGAGGCCGCCGGCCAGGCCCAGGGCCTGACGCCCCGCGCGCGTATTCTGGCCACCGCCGTGACCAGCACCGATCCGACCATCATGCTCACCGGCCCGGCACCTGCAACCCGCAAGGCGCTGCGCAAGGCTGGCCTGGAGATTACCGACATTGATCTGTTCGAGGTCAATGAGGCCTTTGCCTCGGTGGTGATGAAGTTCATGAAGGAGCTGCAGGTGCCTGAGCACAAGGTTAACGTCAACGGCGGATCCATTGCCATGGGTCATCCGCTCGGTGCCACCGGCTGCATCATTCTCGCCACCCTGCTGGATGAACTGGAGGCCCGCCAGTTGCGTTATGGCCTGGCGACCCTGTGTGTCGGTGGCGGTATGGGCATTGCCACGATTATCGAGCGGCTCTGATTGCGGAGCGCTGCTGCACCTCAAGATCGTCAGTCAGCCCCTTTGAATCGGGCTTCAGGAGTCAAGATGTCCACTGCCATTGTTTACCAGCGCGATCAGCAGGGTATTGTTACCCTGACCCTGGATATGCCGGGTCAGCGCGCCAATACCATGAATGCCGTTTACCGCGAGGCCATGGTCAGCACGCTGGACCGCCTGGAAGCGGAGTGCACCGAGATCAGCGGGGTGATCATCACCTCGGCGAAGAAAACCTTTTTTGCCGGCGGTGACTTGAACGAATTGATTCGTGTCAGCCCGGCAGACGCTGAGTCTTTTTATCGCATGGTGCTGGGCTTGAAAGCCCAATTGCGGCGTTTGGAGACACTGGGTCGCCCGGTGGTCGCCGCGATCAATGGCGCCGCCCTCGGCGGTGGCTGGGAATTGGCGCTGGCCTGTCATTACCGTATTGCCCTGGACCTGCCGGAGACGCAACTGGGCTTGCCGGAAGTCACCCTCGGCTTGCTCCCGGGCAGTGGCGGTATTGTGCGCATGGTACGCCTGCTCGGCGTGGAAAAAGCCTTGCCCTACCTGCTTGAAGGCAAGCAGTTGCGTCCGCGCCAGGCTTTCGCCGCCGGACTGATCCATGCTCTGGCAGATGATCAGCAGAGCATGCTGGACATGGCCCGGGCCTGGATTCTGGCCAATCCGGATGCCCGTCAACCCTGGGATGACAAGGGTTACAAGCTGCCCGGTGGGACGCCGGCGCAGCCAGCGCTGGCGCAGATGCTGCCAATCGCCCCGGCGGTCCTGCGCAGCAAGACCCAGGGCTGCTTTCCGGCACCCGAGAAGATTCTCTGTGCGGCGGTCGAGGGGGCCCAGGTCGACTTTGATACGGCGCAGATCATCGAAACCCGTTACTTCACCGAGCTGGCCTGTGGTCAGGTAGCCAAGAACATGATTGGTACCTTCTGGTTTCAGCTCAATCAGATCAAGGCCGGTGACTCGCGTCCGGCCGAGCTGCCGAGCCGTCGTATCGGCAAGCTCGGGGTCATTGGCGCGGGCATGATGGGCGCCGGTATTGCCTATGTGGCCGCCAGGGCGGGGATCGAGGTGGTCCTCAAGGATGTGTCCCTTGCGGCGGCAGAAAAGGGCAAAGCCTATTCGGCCGGTCTGCTCGACAAGCAACTCGCGCGCGGGCAAATCAGCAGCGATCAGCGCGATCTGTGCCTGGCGCGCATCAGGCCAAGCGCCGATGACAGTGATTTTGTCGGCTGTGAGCTGATTATCGAGGCGGTGTTTGAAGACCGCAGTCTGAAGGCGCAGGTGACTGCGGCCGCTGAGCGTCAGGCGCTGCCCGATGCCCTGCTGGCCAGCAATACCTCGACCCTGCCCATCACCGGGCTGGCGCAGGCAGTGACGCGCCAGGACAACTTTATCGGTCTGCATTTTTTCAGTCCGGTCGAGCGCATGCCGCTGGTCGAGATCATTCGCGGTGCCCAGAGCAGTGATCAGGCTCTGGCGCGGGCTTTCGACTTTGTCATGCAGATCAACAAGACGCCCATTGTGGTCAACGACAGCCGGGGTTTCTTTACTTCGCGGGTGTTCAGTACCTATACCAGTGAAGGCATTGCCATGCTGGGTGAAGGAGTGCCGGCGGCGCTGATCGAGAATCTGGCCCGCCAGACCGGCATGCCGGTGGGGCCGCTGGCGGTATCCGACGAGGTGTCCCTGAGCCTGATGAGTCATATCCGCGAGCAGACGCGCAAGGATTTGCTCGCCGAAGGCCAGGCTGTGCCAGCGCACCCGGCCTTTGCGGTGATTGACCGTATGCTTGAACTGCAGCGGCCCGGCAAGGCGGCCGGTGGCGGTTTCTATGACTATCCGGCGGGCGGCAAAAAACAGCTATGGCCTGGCTTGATCGAGCAGTTTGGCGCAGCAGCCTCACTGCCGTTGGAGGATGTGCGTGACCGCCTTCTCTTTGTACAGGCACTGGAAACCGTGCGCTGCCTGCAGGAGGGCGTGCTGCAATCCACCGCTGATGCCAATGTCGGCTCAATTTTCGGCATCGGTTTTGCCGCCTGGACCGGCGGCGCCCTGCAGTACATCAACCAATACCCGTTAACCGCTTTTGTCGCCCGCGCCAACCAACTGGCCGAAGGCTACGGTGAACGCTTCCAGCCGCCTGCATTACTGCTCGAGAAAGCCGCCAGTGGTGAATCCTTCCGCTAAAGGACGATTCAGCCCGCTAACGGCTCGGTACGGGCGGCCATGATGAGGTCGTTGTAGTGCACACCGCGCAGACTGTGACTCCACCAACTGACCTTGACCTTGCCCCATTCGGTCAGCAGGGCAGGGTGATGGCCAGCGGATTCAGCCAACGCCGCCACGCGATTGCTGAAGGCCATGGCATCGAGAAAGTTTTCAAAGGCATAGTCCTTCTCGATACGGCTGATACCCTCGACCACGCGCACCTGCCAGCCGGGCAGGGCACTCAGCGCCTCGTTCAGTGTGACAGCGTCCAGCACACGGGCCTTGGGGTCATCAAATACCAATGTTTGTGTTTTCAGGTCCTGCATGTCTATCCCCTTTCAGAATCATCTACTCCAACACTAGTCGACAATGGCGGCGATTGCCTCTGCGCGTGCAGCCCACTGATACCTTGGTCGAATGGCTCGCGGGGCTGAGTCCGTGGACACTGCATGGCAACTTTATAAAACCTTGTCAGAGGTGTTCCATGTCCGCCGAGAATCTTTATCCGGTTTCCGCCGAATGCGCGGCCCAGGCCCTGATCGACGATGCCCGCTATCAGAGCATGTATCAACAGTCCATTCGCCAGCCCGAGCTGTTCTGGGCTGAGCAGGCCGAACGGCTGGACTGGATCAAGCCCTTTGGCCAGGTCAAGAAGACCTCCTTCGACGACCATAACGTCGATATCAAATGGTTTCTGGGTGGCCATCTGAATGTCTCGGCCAATTGCCTTGATCGGCATCTGGCCGAGCGTGGTGATCAGACCGCGATCATCTGGGAAGGCGACGAGCCGGGTCAGGCCCTGCATATCACCTACCGGCAACTGCATGCCGATGTTTGCCGCTTTGCCAATGCACTCAAGCATCAGGGTGTGGCCCAGGGCGATGTGGTGACCATTTATATGCCGATGATCCCCGAGGCGGCGGTTGCCATGCTCGCCTGCACGCGCATTGGTGCCGTGCACTCGGTGGTGTTTGCCGGCTTCTCGCCGGAGGCGCTGGCCGGCCGGATTCAGGATTGCGGATCCAACCTGGTGATCACCGCCGATGAGGGTGTACGGGGTGGTCGTCGTACTGCGCTCAAGGCCAATGTCGATGAAGCGCTGACCCACCCCGAGATCAAGACCGTCGAGCGGGTGATTGTAGTACGGCATACCGGCGCCGAGATCGCCTGGCACGAGCACCGTGACCGCGATTATGCTGAACTGATGCTCGAGGCTGACGCGCAGTGCCCGGCCGAGCCGATGAACAGTGAAGATCCGCTGTTTATCTTGTACACCTCGGGTTCTACCGGCAAACCCAAGGGCGTGTTGCATACCACGGGTGGTTACCTGGTATATGCCGCCATGACCCATGAGCTGGTATTCGATTATCGTCCTGGCGAGGTCTACTGGTGTACCGCGGATATCGGCTGGATTACCGGCCACAGCTATATGATCTATGGCCCACTGGCTAACGGTGCGACTACCTTGATGTTCGAAGGTGTGCCCAACTACCCCGACGTCACGCGCATGGCCAAGGTGATTGATACCCACAAGGTAAATATTCTCTACACCGCGCCCACCGCGATTCGCGCCATGATGGCTTTGGGTGACGCCGCCATGCAGGGAGCCGATGGCGCCAGTCTGCGCATTCTCGGTTCGGTCGGTGAGCCGATCAACCCTGAAGCCTGGAACTGGTATTACAACAGCGTTGGCAAAGCCAATTGCCCGATTGTTGATACCTGGTGGCAGACCGAAACCGGCGGCATTCTGATTAGCCCGTTACCGGGCGCGACGGCGTTGAAGCCAGGCTCGGCGACCCGTCCCTTCTTTGGTGTGCAGCCGGCGCTGGTGGATAACGAAGGCAATCTGCTGGAGGGCGCCGTCGAGGGTAATCTGGTGCTGCTGGATTCCTGGCCGGGCCAGGCCCGCTCGATCTATGGCGACCATGATCGCTTTGTCGATACCTACTTCAAGACCTTCAAGGGCAGCTACTTCACCGGTGATGGTGCGCGCCGGGATGAGGACGGCTACTACTGGATTACTGGTCGGGTTGATGACGTGTTGAACGTGTCCGGTCACCGCATGGGGACGGCTGAAATCGAGAGCGCGCTGGTCGCCCATCGGCTGGTGGCCGAGGCCGCTGTGGTCGGTGTGCCCCATGATCTGAAAGGTCAGGGCATCTATGTCTATGTGACCCTCAACGAGGGCGTACAGACCAGCGAAGCCTTGCGTCTGGAGCTGAAAAACTGGGTGCGCCGCGAAATCGGTCCGATTGCCTCACCCGATTGTATTCAATGGACCAACGGACTGCCCAAGACCCGTTCGGGCAAGATCATGCGGCGCATTCTGCGCAAGATCGCGGTGGGTGAATATGAGGGGCTGGGTGATATTTCAACCCTGGCCGAGCCCGCCGTCGTCGAGCACCTGATCAACGAGCACCGCAGCATGTCAGCCCTGTCTGCCTGAGGTTTCGGCGCCGGTGGCAGCCGGATTACACTGTTCTCCTTTGCGGCGACCCGCCCAGCGGGCGCCGCTTTTTTAACGGCACAGATGCCAGGCAATTCAGGCGCTAACTGTCACTGTGGTCAGCTGCAATACTGGCCTACACTGGGTTGTCTGGTCTTTCCGCTGCAGTGAGTCCTTCCCCATGCATGTTGCTTCTGGCCGTTGGCTCTACGGCTTTGTTCTGACTCTGTTGACCACCGTGCTCTGGGCGGTGCTGCCAATCATGCTCAAGGAAGTGCTCAAGGACATGGACCCCTATACCGTCACCTGGTATCGGCTGTTCAGTGCTGGTGTGTTGCTCTTTATCGTATTGCTGGTGCGTGGTCGTTTGCCTTCACTGCGCGTGTTATCCAGGCGTAACCGTTGGCTTCTGGCGTTGGCGATTGTTGGTCTGACACTGAATTATGTGCTCTACCTCATGGGTCTGGCGCGCCTGACCCCGGGCACCATGCAGTTGATGATCCAGACCGCACCCATCATGCTGATGTTTGGTAGCCTTATGGTGTTCCGCGAGCGCTTTGGCCTGGGCCAGGTGCTTGGTGTGCTGGTGCTGCTGCCGGGCTTTGTGCTGTTCTTCAATCAGCGCTTGTTTGAGCTGTTTACCCAGATGAGCAGTTTTACCCTGGGCATTCTGATCACCCTGGCGTCGGCTTTTGCATGGGCACTCTATGGACTGGCGCAGAAACAGTTGCTGACGGTCTGGTCGTCAGTCGGGGTGATGATGGTCATCTACCTGGCCTGCTCGCTACTCTTGCTGCCGCTGTCGGCGCCCCTGACTATCCTCGATCTGAGTTCTCTGCAGTTCTGGCTGCTGATGGCCTGCTGCCTGAATACCCTGATTGCCTATGGCGCCTTTGCCGAGGCCCTGGCGCACTGGGAAGCGTCGCGGATCAGCGCGACCATCGCGACTACGCCACTGTTTACCTTTGCCATGGTGGCGTTAGGCTCCCTGCTCTGGCCCAGTGTGATTGAGCCAGAACTGCTCAACAGTCTGGCTTATCTCGGTGCCCTGATGGTGGTCTGCGGTTCCGCATTGGTGGCCCTGGCGCCCAGCGTGCTGCAAAAACTGCGTGCCCGTCGCTTGCGTCGGGTCAGTGTCACGCCGCCGCCTGCCGCTTCATGAGCTAGGTCTGACCCAGCATATCCTCGGGTCTGACCGCTTGATCAAAGGCGTCGGCATCGAGATAACCGAGCGCCAGCGCCGCCTGTTTCAAGCTACTGCCCTCGGCATAGGCTTTCTTGGCAATCTCGGCGGATTTGTCATAGCCCAGTACCGGATTCAGCGCGGTGACCAGCATCAGGCTGTTATCGAGCAGTTCGCGCATGCGCTGGGTATCCGGTACCAGACCCTCGACGCAGTGTTGGCGAAAGCTGCGACAGCCATCGCTGAGCAGACGAATGGATTGCAACAGGGTATGGATGATTACCGGTTTGTAGACATTCAGCTGTAACTGGCCCTGGCTGGCGGCCATACCCAGGGTCAGATCGTTACCCATGACCTGACAGGCGATCATCGACAGAGCTTCGCACTGGGTTGGATTGACCTTGCCGGGCATGATCGAGCTGCCGGGCTCGTTGGCCGGCAGACGAATTTCTGCCAACCCGGCCCGCGGTCCGCTGCTCAGCAGGCGCAGATCATTGGCCAGCTTCATCAGGGTCACGGCCAGTTGCTTGCAAGCGCTGTGCAAGCGCACCAGCGGTTCATGACCACTGAGTGCGGCAAAGACATTGTCGGCATGACGAAAGGGTAGGCCGGTCAGGTCGGCAAGCTCGGCGGCCACCAACCGGGCAAAGTCGGGCGGGCAGTTCAAACCGGTGCCCACTGCCGTGCCACCCTGGGCCAGGGCCATCACATCCGGCAGACTCTGCTGTACGGCCGTTAGCCCCATATCCAGTTGGGCAACAAAGGCGGATAACTCCTGGCCAAAGGTCACAGGTGTGGCGTCCATCATATGCGTGCGCCCCAGCTTGATCAGCTCGGCATGCTCCTGGGCCAGGTTGTGCAGGGCATCGCGCAGGGCCTGTACGTTCGGCAATAGCTGCTCCAGGGTCTGTTGCGCGGCGGCAATATGCATGGCGGTTGGAAAGGTGTCGTTGGAGCTTTGCGAGCGGTTGACGTGATCATTCGGGTGCACCGGCGACTTGCCGCCGCGTCCTTGGCCAGCCAGTTCATTGGCCCTGCCGGCAATCACCTCATTAACGTTCATGTTGCTTTGTGTGCCGCTGCCGGTCTGCCACACCGAGAGCGGGAAGTGAGCGTCCAGCTCACCGCAGATGACCTCGTCGGCGGCCTGTTCGATCAGCCCCGCGAGTTCAGCATCCAATTGACCCAGTTGCTGGTTGGTTCGCGCCGCCGCCTTCTTGATCAGCCCCAGGGCATGCACCACCGGCAATGGGATCTGCTCTTTGCCGATGGCAAAGTAGTGCAGCGAGCGTTGGGTTTGTGCACCCCAGTAGTGCTCAGACTGAACGGCAATCTCACCCATGCTGTCGGATTCGGTACGTGTGTTCATCAGTCCTCCCCAATATCGTGGAATCGATGTGTTCAGGCTGTCAGTATAGGCGTCCATTGCTGTAAAAAGGTTGGGAGCAATTACATGCGAATAGTGACCGGGTTGTTGATTGTCTGTTGCTGGAGTTCATTGGCCCTTGCCGATACGGCCTCGCACCGGACCAGTGCCGAGCGCTTTCTGAAGCTGGCCAATGCCGACGGTATGAGTGCGCCGGTCTACCAGCAGGTGGAACGGCTGATGACAGCTCAGTTTGCCCAGATGGGCGGCTCTATGCAGTACGAGTATCTGTTGCGTGATTATCAGCAGCGCGCCCGTGTAGTGGTGGATGAGGCGATGGCCTGGGAGTCTATGCGCGATGAGCTGATCGACCTGTATCTGCCGCTGTTCAGTGAAGCTGAGTTTGACCAGCTGTCGGCTTTCTACCAATCCGAGGTGGGTAGCAAGCTGATGCAACATTTGCCGCAACTGACCCGGGATTCCATGGCCGTCAGTCACAGGCGCGTTGAAGAGCAGGTCGGTCCGCAGATTCAGATCCTGGTTGATGAGATGGCTGTCGAGATCGAAGAGCGCCAGTTGGCGCCGCCAGCGCCATGAATTCCAGGCACTGCGAGGTCTTGTGCTGGCTCCATGGTGTGGTGTTTTAGCTGTTGGCTGAGCGGCCCGCCATACCGGGTTCTCCCTAAAATCGAGTATGAGACCAGTCTAGAGGTATCATGCTGTCCTTTGCACGATGGGAATAACGCATGCAACGTCGTCATTTGCGCTGGTTGTTGAGCGGTTTCGGTTGGACTCCGGACACAACCAGTCATCTGGAAAAGCTGATATCGGCCCTGGGCGCTACCTTGTCTTTGCTGTTGGTCTATACCATAACGCACCAATTGCTGGATGGTGATTCTGCGCTATGGGTCACCGGCTCAATGGGCGCTTCAGCGGTGCTGGTGTTTGCCATGCCGCACGGCATGCTGTCCCAACCTTGGTCCGTGATTGGTGGTCATCTGGTCTCGGCTGGGATTGGGATGGGCTACGCTACTTGGTTGCCCTATGGAGCGTGGGTGGCGGCACTGGCGGTAGGTAGCAGCATTTTTTTGATGATGTTGCTGCGTTGCCTGCATCCGCCAGGCGGTGCTACGGCAATGATAGTGGTGTTGGGCGGGCCAGCAATTCAGCAGGCGGGACTGAGCTTTCTGCTTTATCCCATATTGCTGGATGCGTTGGTGATCGTGGTGGCCGCCCTGTTGTTCAACAATCTGTTTCACTGGCGGCGCTATCCGCTGGCGCTGGCCCGCTATCAGATCAACAGCAGCCCGGGTATCGCGCCGGAAGACTTTCACTTTGCGTTGCGCAAGATGAATGCCTATCTGGATATCAAATTCGATGATCTGGTTCATTTGGTAGAGCTGGCCAACGAACATGCAAGCCACCATGGGGTCAGTGAACAGGACCTGGTTGAACTGGGTTTCTATAGCAATGGCCTGACTGGCGACAACTGGTCGGTGCGTCAGGTACAGTTTATCCAGCCGCGCCGGCGAGGATTGCGTGGGCGCGTACGTTACAAGGTCGTTGCCGGCGCTGAGGCCGGTGTCGTAGGACTGTCCAGGCTCTCTGAGTTTGCACGTTGGGCGCGCTACCGGGTAGAGGCGGAGGGTGGCGGCTGGCACCGGGTCAAGCTTGAGAGCGCGTCTACGCGCGAGCCGTGAGCGACAACCTGCACAAGGCTGTCGCTCATACAGGGGGATTTATCGCCTGAGAAGGTGTGTACCTGTCAGGCACAATTAATTCATGATGGGGTTATTCCGATCAATTCTGCCGCTCAGGCAGGCAAACCTGTCGGTCAAACGTTGGAGATACAGAGTATGGGTAGCACACAACAGGCCTTGCAGCAGGCGCTGCAAAGCCTGAACCCCAGGCACCTTGAGCTGACCAATGAAAGTCATATGCACAGCGTGCCGCCTGGCTCGGAGTCGCACTTCAAGCTGGTCCTGGTCAGTGACGTCTTTACCGGCTTGAATGCTGTCAAGCGCCATCAGGCGGTCTATCGGGCACTGGGCGACTGGATGGGGCGCATACATGCCCTGGCGCTGCACACCTATACCCCTGAGGAGTGGGCGCAGCGGCAACAGGCGCCGGCCTCACCCAATTGCCTGGGCGGCAGCAAGGCCGATCACTGACAGCCTGGGGGCTGCCCGGCGCTGACGTGATCGTCCACCTCTGCTAGACTCTGCGCCCTTACTAGGTGCGCCCTTTACGTGGGCGATAACTGAAACCGAGAGGCATTGATGTCACAGATAGTTGTGGTTGCGTTGTACAAATTTGTCACCCTTGACGATTACACCGAGCTGCGCCAGCCGCTGCTCGATGTGCTGATGGAGAACGGCGTCAAGGGCACCCTGTTGCTGGCCCGTGAGGGCATCAACGGCACCATAGCCGGCCCGCGCGCTGGCATGGATGCGGTGCTGGCCTGGTTGCGCCGGGAGCCGCGGTTGGCTGATCTGGACTGGAAGGAGTCGCTCTGTGAGGACATGCCTTTCTACCGCACTAAGGTCAAGCTGAAGAAGGAGATCGTCACCATCGGTGTACCCGGTGTCAGTCCGAACGAGCGAGTCGGTACCTATGTTGAGGCCGAGGACTGGAACGCGCTGATCAGTGATCCCGAGGTGCTTCTGATTGACACCCGCAACGATTATGAAGTGTCCATCGGCACTTTTGAGGGGGCGGTGGATCCGAAAACCAGCACCTTCCGTGAATTCCCCGAGTATGTGAAAGCCCATTACGATCCGGCCAAGCACAAGAAAGTGGCGATGTTCTGTACCGGTGGCATCCGCTGTGAGAAGGCCTCGAGTTTCATGTTGCAGCAGGGCTTTGATCAGGTCTTTCACTTGAAGGGAGGTATCCTCAAGTACTTTGAAAGCGTGCCGGCTGAGCAGAGCTTGTGGAACGGTGAGTGCTTTGTGTTTGATAACCGCGTTACCGTGCGCCATGATCTGGCGCCAGGCTCCTATGATCAGTGCCATGCCTGCAGACACCCGATTTCTGCAGAGGAGAAGGCCTCCGAGCAGTATCAGGAGGGGGTCAGTTGCCCGCGCTGTTACGCCAGCCTCCCGGAAAAAACCCGGCGTCGGGCGGAAGAGCGTCAAAAGCAGGTACGTTTGGCCAAGTTGCGTAATCAGCCTCACCCGATTGGCCTGCCACAGGCGCAGGCGTCCCCCAACAGCAATGACTGACGGAGCCCTGCCATGAGCCAGCGCCTGATCTATGTAATGGACCCCATGTGTTCATGGTGCTGGGGCTTTGCGCCAGTCCTGCGCAAGATCCGCGAGTCTGCACCCGAGCTGGAAGTGCGACTGGTGCCGGGCGGTTTGCGTCCGGGTCAGCGCACTCTGCTGGATGCCGCGTCCCGCGCGGCTTTGGCAGAGCACTGGGAGGCAGTGCATATCGCTTCGGCGCAGCCCTTTGCCCACCCCGACCTGTTGCCCGCCGAGTTTGTCTACAACACTGAGCCCGCTTGCCGGGCCTTGATAGTCGGACGTGAGCTGGACAGCCAGCGTGTATGGGCTCTGCTTGAGGCCATGCAACAAGCCTTTTATGTCGAGGCCCGTGATATCGGGCAGGCATCAGTCCTGCTGGCGCTGGCCGAGTCTGCCGGTTACAACCCGCAAGACTTTGCCCAGCAATTCGATGCCGAACTGACCCGTGCTGCCATTGCGGCGGATTTCAGTTGGACCCGCGACCTGGGAATCGATGGCTTTCCAACCCTGCTGGGCCAGCGTCATGGTCAACTCGCCCTGCTGACTAACGGTTACCAGTCGGCCAGCGACGTTCTGCCGTTATTCGAGCGCTGGTGGCAGGCCGGTCAGTCTGTGCCTGAGTCATGATCAGTACGGCTATACATCTGGCCTTACATGCACTGTTGCCCTTGCTCGTGGCGCTGTTGTTCTTTCGCCAGGACTGGAAGCGTGCCTGGTTGATCATGATGCTGACCATGCTGGTCGACCTGGATCACCTGCTGGCTGATCCGATCTTTGACCCGGGTCGCTGTTCAATCGGTTTTCACCCGCTGCACAGTTACACAGCGATCACCGGCTATCTGTTGATGTGCCTGTGGCGGCCATTGCGTCTGGCTGGTCTGGGGCTGTTGCTGCATATGCTGGTGGATGCCAGTGATTGCTGGCGCATGGCGGGCTTTCCGCTGCCCTGAGGATTGGCAGATACGAAAAGGCCGGACAGTGTCCGGCCTTTTTTATGCAGCAGGCGCGTCTTTAGTGACGGGGTGCCAGCAGGGCCGGTTTCGGCTTGTCTTCCGGGGCGTGGAAGAGCAGGAACAGCTGGGTGAGAATCTCGGGAATGTGCTGCATCATGTCCTCGACCATGTCCTGGTCCTTGGCAATGTCAGCAAACTCCGGCTGATCATCAAACAGTCCCGAGCCAACCATGATCGGCAACAGCAGCTCACTGACGGTTTCTTCGTCATCGGCGAACCAGTCTTCCTCGCGCAGAAACACACCCTCAAGGAAGCCCACACACCAGCTGCGCAGGTCCGAGTAGTCTGGCTCATCGCCAAGGGTCAGGTCACAGGGTGGTTCGAGGTCTTCGTCACTGGCCAGGTCGCGGGCGATCTGGGCCTTGAGGGCCAGCAGAGCAGATTCGATGTCGGCTTTTTGCGCGTCGTCCGTATAGTTGGGCTCTTCGGCAAACAGCTCGGCGATCCATTCGGCTTCAGGCACCTCAACCGGGCTGATGCTCAGGGCGGTGAGATAGCCATGCCCGGCAAGATAATCCAGCGCTTCATCGTGCAGATCATCGGCATCGAGGAACTGCTCAAGGCGCTCGAGTTGGTCGGCAAAGGACATGTGACACCTCATCATTGGAATAGTCTGGCATTGTACGCGCGCCGGTGATTATTTACCAAAATCCCTTGGTATTTCTGCCGTTGTACCGGGACCTGGCGGCGGGTGCTGGTATAATTTCCGCCCATTCTGGCCTGAATCATTCTCAAACAAGGGAGACCCATGCGCGAGCAAGCTCTGGAGCGACTCAAGGCGGTGTTTGGTTATGCCGAATTCCGAGGTCAGCAGGCCGACATTATTGAGACGGTGGCACAGGGCGGTGATGCGCTGGTATTGATGCCCACCGGCGGCGGCAAGTCGTTGTGCTATCAAATGCCCGGGCTGCTGCGTGACGGTGTGACTGTGGTGGTCTCGCCCTTGATCGCGTTGATGGATGATCAGGTCGCCACCTTGAACGAGCTGGGTCTCAAGGCGACCGCGCTGAACTCGACACTCAGCGATGATCAACAGCGTGACATTGCCGCGCAATTGCGCCGGGGTGAGCTGGACTTTCTCTATCTGGCTCCCGAACGTCTGCTCAAGCCACGGACCTTGGATTTTCTTCAAAGCCTGAAGATAGCGTTGTTTGCCATTGATGAGGCGCACTGTGTGTCGCAGTGGGGGCATGACTTCCGTCCCGAGTACCTGCAGTTGGGGCAACTGGCTGAACTGTTTCCGCAGGTGCCACGCATGGCGCTGACGGCAACTGCCGATGAGCGCACTCAAGGCGATATTACCCAGCGCCTGAAGCTGGAGCAGGCGCGCTGCTTCATGTCCGGTTTTGATCGGCCGAATATCTTTTACCGCATTGTGCCCAAGGATAAGCCTCGGCAGCAACTTCTCGGCCTGTTGCAACGGCATCGCGGCAATGCCGGAATTGTCTATTGTCTGTCGCGTCGCAAGGTGGATGAAACGGCGCAATGGCTGAGCGATCAGGGTTGGCCGGCGTTACCCTATCACGCCGGTCTGCCCAACGAGCTGCGCGCCTTCCACCAGAAGCGCTTTCTGAATGAAGACGGGTTGATCATGGTCGCTACCATCGCTTTTGGCATGGGCATCGATAAATCCAACGTGCGCTTTGTCGCGCATCTGGATCTGCCCAAGAGTATCGAGGCCTACTATCAGGAAACCGGGCGCGCAGGCCGTGATGGTTTGCCGGCCGATGCCTGGATGGCCTATGGGCTGCAGGATGTATTGATGCTCAATCAGATCATGGCCAATTCCGAGGGTGACGAGCGGCACAAGCGTATCGAGCGGCACAAGCTCGATGCCATGCTCGGACTCTGCGAAATCACCACCTGCCGACGCCAGATGCTGCTCGAGTACTTTGGCGAAAACATGCCGGAGCCCTGCGGACATTGTGATAACTGCATTGAACCGGTCGCTACCTGGGACGGCAGCGAAGCGGCGCGCATGGCGCTGTCGGCAGCCTATCGCAGTGGTCAGCGCTATGGCGTCGGGCATCTGATCGACATTCTGCTGGGCCGCGACAACGAGAAAATCCGCAGCGCCGGGCACCAGCACCTGTCCACCTATGGCATTGGTAAACAGCTGACTGAGCAGGAGTGGCGCTCGGTATTCCGTCAGTTGATTGCCCGGGGTCTGGCTGAGATCGACCTGGACGGCTATGGCAGTCTGCGTCTGGCCGATCAGTGCCGTCCGCTGTTACGTGGAGAACAGACCCTTGCGCTGCGCCGTGACGTCAGCCGTGCTCCAAGTGTACCTGCGCGCAACGACAAGGCCATGGTGGCGCCAGCGGATCGAGCTCTTTGGGAGTCGCTGCGGGCCCTGCGCAAGAAGCTGGCCGAAGCCCATGGTGTGCCGCCCTATGTGATTTTTCCGGATTCAACCCTGGTCGATATGCTCCGTCAGCGACCCACTACCCTTCAGGATATGGGATTGGTCAGCGGTATTGGTGCACACAAGCTGGAGCGCTATGGCGCAGATTTTCTGCAGGTGTTGCTGGCTGGGGATCAACCACAGGACGAGGTTCAGGCGCTGGATACAGGGCAGGAGGCTCAGGCTTTGGCCATGGCCGGTATGGGGGCTGAGCAGATCGCCATGCAGCTGCAGTTGAGTGTCCATCAGGTTTATCTGCACCTGGCCCAGGCGATAGGGCTGGGCAAGTTGCCGCTCAACCGTGCCATCGAATTGCCGCCGGGTCAGTTGGAGCGGATACAGGATGCCTTTTTGAATCTGGCCGAGGAGGATCTGCCTGGCGTCAGGACGCTGGCCAGGGAACTGGATGAGCCGGTGGAAGAGGGCGTTCTGCACTGCATTCGTGCCGCCCTCGTTCACGAGATAGCTGGATCCTGATCAGACCTTCGATCAGAAGGTCTGGCCCAGATTCAAAAACAGCGCACGTTCACCTTCGGTATTGGCTCCTAGGCCAAAGAACAGCGGGCCCAACAGCGTGTCCATGCCCAACAGCACACTGCCAGCGCTTATCCCGCCGCTGTCAAAGCCGTCATCCTCCTTGTTGTAGACATTGCCGTACTCAAGGCTCCCGCCCAGGTAAAAGGGTATATTGACCGGCACGAAGCCGCCCGGGTTGAGTCGTCGGTAGTAGATCAGTCGAGCCAGATCATAATTTTGTCCGGCCAGTCCGTTTTGTCTGAAACCGGAAAAGCGTCCCGGTCCGCCCAGCAGGAAACTGCTTTGTGCGACCCCTACACCGCCTTCGGTGCGACCGAGAAAGGCGCCCACCTGCAAGCTGTGCGGGCCACTGGAAAAGGCTTTATTGGCGCGCATTTCCAGTTGTTCATAGCGCGCATCGGCACCCAGGTCAGGCTCTGACTGGCGCCAGGTGATGCGAGCCTCATCGCCACTGCGGGGGAAGTTCACGTCATCCAGCGTGTCGCGATCGAACTGCAGGGTGTAAAAGGCTTCTTCAAATCTGAAGGAGGGCAAATCGGGGTCGCCAACCCTGACATCGGACTCCCCTTCATAGCGGGAAAGACCGAAGCGTACTTCGCCGTTGTTGGAAATTTGCCGCCCCAGATTGAAGCCCAGGCCATAGCGGGTTTGTCTGTAGTCGACCACCGGCTGGTTGTCCTGAATTACCTCGATATTGCGCGACTCCATATCGACAAAGGGCGCGATAAAGTAACGCGAACCGTAATCCAGTGGTTGATAGAACTCACTGTAAAATACCTGGTTGGCACCCAGTTGCAAGCGGGTCAGCCATTCGGCGCCAAGCTGGTTGACGCCGTTGACACGGAAGCTGGCGCCGATATTGAACTGACTACCACCCTGGAAATCGTCTACCAGGTTGATACCGAGACGCAAGTAGTCTGTACCGGTTTCCCGCCCGCTGGTACGAATAAGCAAGGTGTTGGTCTCTTCGCCATGGACGATTTCATAGTTCACTCGACTGAAGTAGTCGGTGCCATAAATGGTCCCCATGTCGGTTTCCAGTCGATCGAGATTCAGTGGCTCACCCAGAGGCTGGCGGAGCATGCTGAGAATAACCTCATCGGCTACTTTGCCGCTGTTCTCGATACGAATTGCATGGATCACCGGGTGCCGTTGTGGGCGCTGACTGGCCAGATTGCCGCCGGGACTGGTGCGTAACTGTTGGCGGGCAAAGCGCTCGACGTTCACGGCGTTCTGCAGACTGGTCTCGCCGGCCAGAATCGCCAGGGGCACCTGGTCAAAGCTGCCAAAGCCCATATCACCAATATCCGGTTGTAGCAGTAGATCCTCTTCGCGCAGGGTGTCAAGTTGCTCCTGACTGTTGGTGCGGGTCAGCAGGGTAGTGGTCTGGTCCATGACATCAAACAGCGAGTTCAGCTGGTCGGCGGTCTTCAGCGGGGTACCGATATCCACCACAATGACCCGATCAACGCCCATGCTACGTGCTACATCTATGGGAATGTTCTTGACCAGTACGCCGTCGACCAGTAAACGATCCTCGAGTTTCACTGGGGCAAAAAATCCCGGCAAGGCCATGCTGGCGCGGATCGCCAGTGGTAAATGGCCCTGATCGAAGATAACCGCTTCACCTGTGGCTATATCGGTTGCCACCGCGCGAAAGGGAATCGGCAAGCGGTCGAAGTCATCAATGTCATTGGTATGCACCAAGAGGCTTTCCAGTACCAGACTGAGATTTTGCCCCTGCAGCAGTCCCATTGGCAGGTTCGGTCGGCCACGATCAAAGCTCAAACGCTGTTTAACCAGAAAATCCCGGTCGTCCTGTTTGCGGCGAAAGGGAATATCTTCACGAAGCGGCTCGTCACTCAGGGTATTGGCCCAATCCAGTTCCAGGGCAATTTGCTCCAGTTCGTCGGCACTGTACCCGGCCGCATAAAGACCACCAATCACGGCGCCCATGCTGGTGCCGGCTATCGCATGGATAGGGATATTCATCTCTTCCAGCTGTTTGAGTACACCGATATGGGCCAGCCCGCGCGCGCCACCGCCGGACAGGACCAGTCCGGTGCGCAATTCGCTGGCGCTGGCATAGGGGGCCAGACAGATTAGGCAGAGCAATAGGAGACGTTTGAGCATGATGCAAACCCGGTAAGCAAGGCAATGACGGCAGGCCATAGTGTATACGAGCCGGCAGGGAAATAATGATTGATCTTGGCATTGAGTCCGAGCGGTGATCGTCACGCGAATGCCACAGGACTGTCACTTTGGCGTCAAGCAGCGGGGTTAGGTTGAAGCAAGACACCAGAGGAGAGACTGCCATGAGCGTTGCTGAAATCGGTCTGCCGTCCAGAAAAAAACAGGTAAGGACCTTGTGGATATCGGATTTGCATCTGGGAACCCGTGGTTGTCAGGCTGAACGTCTGGCCGAGTTTCTCAAGGGCTACCAGTGCGAGCATCTGTATCTGGTTGGCGATATCATCGACGGCTGGCGCATGCGCAAGAGCATTTACTGGCCCCAGGCGCACACCAATGTGCTGCGCCGCGTGTTGACCATGAGCAAGCGTGGCACCAAGGTCACCTATGTCACTGGCAATCATGACGAATTCCTGCGTCGCTACTCATCCCTGGTGCTGGGCAATATCCATCTGGTGGATGAGGCCGAGCATGTGACGCCGGATGGGCGGACAATGCTGGTGATCCACGGTGATCAGTTCGACGTCATCACCCGCTGTCATCGCTGGCTGGCGTTTCTCGGTGATCATGCCTACGAGTTCAGCCTGGTGCTCAATCGCTGGTTGAACCACTGGCGGGGGCGTTACGGCTACGGCTACTGGTCCCTGTCTTCGTATTTGAAGCACAAGGTAAAAAAGGCGGTCAATTTCATCAGCGACTTTGAGGACGCTCTGGCTCATGAGTGCATCAAGCGCGGCTTCAGTGGCGTGGTATGTGGCCATATCCACCATGCCGAGATTCGTGAGGTCAACGGCATTCAGTACCATAATTGCGGAGATTGGGTCGAGTCCTGTACTGCGCTGATAGAACACCATGACGGGCGAATGGAACTGTTCCGCTGGGAGGACAGCCCGGCCCGGCAGAACGAGCCGGTATCGGTCAGTGCCGAAGCAATCAGATGATGATCTTGTCGCGTAACTTGCCCGCGGCCTGTTCCAGCGAACGGATAATCTCGTCCTTGTCGTAATTGCGGATATTGTTGGTATCCAGGTACATGGAAAAGCCCGGCTTTTCGTGCTCGACAAAGGTCGGTGCTGCCCCAAGATCACGACGCAGGCCTACCACCTGGTATATCTGGATCGGTCTGGAAAAGCCCTTGACGCTGATCTGACCCTTGTCGCGACACATGATCAAGTCCTTGATCAGCGAATAGGTCTCGTGCGGGATCAGGATTTCTCCGGCTTCGGCGGCACTCTCAAGGCGGCTGGCGAGGTTAACCTCACGGCCGATGATGGTGTAGTCCATGCGCGTGTTGGCACCAAAGTTACCCACTGTGCAATAACCGGTACTCAAGCCCATGCGTATCTCCAGCGGCTTGGTGATGCCCTGGCTACGCCATTGCTGGCGCAGGATCTTCATATGCTTGCGCATGGCAATGGCCATGGAAACGGCGGCCTCCGCATCCTGTTTGGCGCCCTGGCTGACCGGGTCACCAAAGAACACCATAACGCAGTCACCGATGAACTTGTCGATGGTGCCACCGTACTCCAGGGCAATGCGTGACATTTCGTTGAGGTAGTTGTTCAGCAGGTCGGTCAGTGCCTCGGCCTCCATTTCCTCGGCCAGCTCGGTGAAACCCCTGATGTCGGAAAAGAACACGGTGAGCTTCTTGCGCCGGGTTTCCAGCTTGACGCTTTGCTTGCCGGAGAAAATCGATTCCCAGACCTGTGGTGACAGGTATTTCGACAGGTTGGTAGCCAGGCGTGCGGTTTTTTCCTGTTCGGCGCGAATGGCCTTCTGCGCCTGTTCCAGCTTGCGCCCCTGGCTGTAGACAAAGGAGGCCATGATCAGCATGAAGGTCCCGCCGCTGAGCAAGCTGGCCAGCGCCACCAGGGCAGAGCTCTGCGGCATGAATTGCGGCATCATTATCGCCGCAGAAACCATCAGCCCAACCAGCACCAGCAGCCAGGCGGCAAACATGAACAGCGGCCCGCCAATGATGATGCTGGCGAAACTGATCAACAACATGAATACGATACTGGGTACCGCGCTGAAGCCGCACATGACTATAAACAGCCCGGTATGCAAACCATCCAGTCCGAGCAGAACCATGCGGCCGTGCAGTGGTTTTTCACTGTTAACAAATTCGACAAGAGCGCGTACCACATGCGGATACACCAGTGCGTAGACAATGATGCCGGCATACAGGTTGCTAAGGCCCTGTTCGGTAGCAAGTGCGGTGAAGCTGATGGCGACGCAAAGATAGGCAATGACTCTGGAGTGATAGCCCTCCAGCGGAGGTTTGACCGGCTGCATGCGGCTTTTGAAGATCATGTTCAGTCTTTCCCTGGCCTGTCGGGTGGCCGCCTGTAAAACACCTTTATCGTATTGGTTGTCTGTTCGCAAGAACAGCAGGTGTCTCATATTGGGCAGTTCAGGGGCAGATCATAATACGCATGCAGCCGAAGTTAAACCGCTATTCAGGGCTCATTTCAGGTGGCAGTGGGGGCAGTCGCAGTTGCCCCCTGGGATGATGCTTTGGGCGATCAGGCAGACTCGCGGGCCTGGTAAACCGAGCGTAAGGGTCTGGCAAAAACGCGGCGCAACATCGGTTCGAAGAATGCCAGGGGTTCGGCCTCGTAGTCCGGATCGAAGGCCGGTGCGTCGTAAAGTGCGCAAAATTCTGCGGTGCGCTGGTACAGCGGATGGTCCTTGAACTGGTCCCTGAGGTGCCGGTCCATGCCGAGGTGGTGGAAAAAATAATAGCCCTGGAATACCCCGTGTTTTTCTACCATCCAGAGGTTTTCCTCCGACACGAAGGGCTTAAGGATGGCGGCTGCTATGTCAGGGTGATTAAAAGAGCCCAGTGTGTCACCGATATCGTGCAGCAGGGCGCAGACCACGTACTCTTCATCACGACCATCACGATGAGCTCGCGTGGCGGTTTGCAATGAGTGTTGCAAACGGTCGATCGGGAAGCCGCCAAAGTCGCCATCAAGCAGCTTGAGGTGGGCCATGATGCGATCAGGTAACGCGGAAGCGAAATCTTTGAAGTGGCTGGAGATCAGTTGCCAATCCGCTGCCGTACCTTCCTGCATGGCTTTGAAAGCAGCGCGTTGTTCACCCATGACCAGTACCTCATGTTGTTCTAATCAGACCTTACTTTAGCATTAGCCACGCTGTACAACTGTCACTCGGCTGACAATGTCAGGCCCGGATCAGAAACGGATACGTCCGGTGAAGGCATCGCGCAACATGACCCAGTCACCCATCAGGCTGTAGAGAGGGTAATCAAAGGTAGCGGGCTTGTTGTGTTCAAAGAAAAAGTGCCCGACCCAGGCAAAGCCGTAGCCTGCGACAGGCACGGCAAGTAGCCACCAGAGATTGAAACTCAGCAGCGTATAGGCAATGATGGCCAGTACCAGCAAACTGCCAGCATAATGCAGGCGGCGACAGGTATCATTACTGTGTTCTGTGAGATAGTAAGGATAAAACTCTGCAAAGGAATTGAATGCCTTGGGCGTTGTGGGATCAACAGTCTCGTTCTGCGCCATGATCATTTTCCCTGTCTGTGCGTTATCATTCGACTATAGTGCAGTGAGTCAGGTGACCCTATGACTGCGTGTGCCAAAGCCTTGCCTTCTTTTTCGTCACGCATGCCATCTGAACCTCTGCTGAATAGAAAAACTGCGTATCCGGGCACGCCATGGATGCCAAGAGAGCCATATGCCTTATCCTGAACGTACCACCTCTTCCAGTTGGGCCATGGGTATAGTCCAGGCCCTGGAACTTGAAGGGTTGCAAGGCCAGCAACTTTTTATTGATCTGGGTCTGGACTACTCCCTGTTGTCCGATCCGGACTCGCGTATTCCCCAGGATCAGATGACCCGACTGTGGCAACGGGCTGTGGCGGTATCCGGTAATCAGGCCATAGGGTTGAACATGGCGCGGGTGGTGCGACCGGCACACTTCAATGTGGTCGGTTTTGCGCTGCTTTCCAGCCGCAGTCTGAAAGAGGGCCTGGGTCGCCTGGTGCGCTACCAGCGCATCATAGGTGAAGGTGCTGACATGGCGCTGGTACAAGCGCCCGACAGTTACTCCCTGCAATTGCAGATCCACGGCGACAGCCTGCCCGCACCCAGGCAGAGCCATGACGCTGCGCTGGCCTACATCCTGGCCTTTTTGCGCTGGATGACCGGCGAGCATTTGCGTCCGATCGAGGCCGGGTTTGCTTACCCTCAGCCTGATGATTTAGCACCCTATCAGGGCCTGTTTGACTGCCCGCTGAGTTTTTCCCAACCGCATTTTCATCTGCGTTTTGATCGTGCCCTGATGGAGCGTCCGCTGGCGACAGGTAATGAAACACTGGCGCAGATGCATGATCAGTTCGCTGGCGAGTATCTGGCTCGTTTTGAACAAACGCGCGTTACCCACCAGGCACGTCAGGTACTGTGCAGGCTGCTGCCCCAGGGTGAGCCCAAACGCCAGGCTGTTGCCAGTGCCCTGCGCATGAGCACCCGCACCCTGCAGCGGCGCTTGCAGGATGAGCACACCAGCTTTCAGCAACTGCTGGATGAAACCCGCCGGGAACTGGCCATGCAGTTTCTTCGGCAGCGGCGCCTGACCTTGCTGGAAATTGCCTACTTGCTGGGGTTTGCTGATCCAAGCAACTTTTTTCGGGCTTTCAAGCGCTGGTTCGGCATGCCGCCCGGGCAGTACAGAGAGCAGCTGGAGCGCGAGGCCGAACAGGCAAAAAATGAGCTGGAGGATCAATGATGGACGCCCTGGAGGCTTTGCATCAGCGTGTCTCGGTACCCAGGCTGGTTGGCCCCGCGCCTACTGACGTGCAATGTCAGGCCTTGTTCAAGGCCGCCTTGCGTGCTCCTGATCATGCCTGGTTACGGCCCTGGCGCTTTCTGCTGCTGGAGCAGCAGGGACTGGTGGCACTGGGTGAGGTATTTGCCGAAGCAGCCCTGCAGCTTGAACCGGACTTGAGCCAGGAGGCCCTGACCCGACTCAGGGGCTTGCCGCAGCGTGCGCCGCTTATCATTGTCGCCATTAGCCGCCATACCGAGCATCCCAAGGTGCCAGTCCAGGAACAGGATATGTCCTGCGCAGTGGCTGTTGGCAATATGTTGGTTGCGGCCCATGCCATGGGCCTGGGTGCGGTCTGGCGAACGGGTGAGATGGCATACAGCCGGCATGTCTGCTCGCGTCTTGGCTTGGCCGATAACGAGCACATCATTGCCTTTTTGTACCTTGGTCATCCGGCGGGCGCAGTTAAATCAGTGCCTGATCTGCTTGTGCAGGATTTTGTTCAGCCCTGGACCGGTAGCTGAATACAGGCTTTCAGGCCGCCAAGGGGGCTGCGGCTGAAGCTCAACTGGCCGCCGTGCATGGCCACCGCGCGGCGCGCGATGGTCAGCCCCAAGCCGTGACCGCTATTGCTGGCTTGGCCAGGTAAACGCAGAAAAGGCTCGCCCAGTTGCGTCAGCCAACTGTCTTCCACCCCCGGTCCCTGATCCTCAACACTGATCAGGCAACGGTTACCTTGCCGCTCCAGGCTGACACGAATCAAACCCTGTTCAGGGGAAAAGCGCAGTGCGTTGCGTAGCAGGTTATCCAGTGCGCTGGACAGCTGTGATGACCAGCCAAGTAGGTGCAAGCCACTCTGGCCAAGCAGTTCAATCTGCTGTTCGCCGGCCATGAAACGGATATCTTCCAGGACATCTTCAATCAGACTATCCAGCTCGAAGGGCTGGGCTGCCTGATCATCAGTATCCTGCCGGCTCAGGGTCAGGATATCTTCGATCAGGCGGTCAAGACGGCTGCATTCCAGATCCAGGCGTGACCACAGCGGGTCGGCGGCGGGTAATGCCTGCGTACTGCCAAGCGCCAGGCCAACGCGCAGACGAGCCAAGGGCGAGCGTAGTTCATGGGAGATATCCCGCATCAGCTGGCGCTGGCTATCAAGCAGCGTCTGGACTCGCTCACCCATCTGGTTGAAATGACGCGACAGATCGCCGATTTCATCTCGGCGCTGCCCCATGGACTGCAGGGTATCTGCCTCGAAGCGGCCCTGTGCCAGGGATTGAGCGGCAATGCCGAGTTGACGCAGGGGGCTGGTCAGATAACGGCTGAGCAGCAGGCTGACCAGCCCGAGTAATGACATGGCCAGGGTGATGTTGACCAGCATGGCCCAGGGATTGCGTTTCCACCTGAACAGTTCCGATGCGGGAACAAACAGGCTTAGATGGTAGCGGTTGCTGGTTGATAGCCAGTCCAGTTGAAACAGACGGCCCTGCCAGACTTCCCGGGAAGAGGCTTCGACAGGGTTGATCTGTTCGAAGATCGGTTGCCGCGGCAGGCTGCCCTCAAGCAGTGGTACGCCATCACGACTGAACAGTTGTGCGCGCAATTTATGCTCTTCGCGCTGACTGTGAAGCCAGCGCTGAGCCGCAGCCGGACCCTGGGTCTCATAGGTGCTAACCAGTTCGGCGGCAAAGTCCTTGAGCTGCGGATGGAACTGCAACAACAACCAGTCCTGGTGCAGTGCGCGACTGACCAGAAAGCCTGAACCACCGACCAGCAAGGTTGCCAGCCAGAGTACGGCAAAGACTTTCCAGAACAGCCGCATGGATCAGTACTCTTCCTGCTTGTGGTCGTCGTACCCGGCATGTTCTGCCCGCCGCTCAGCCATTCGCGCACGCCGTTCAGCGCGCATCTCCTCCAGGGCAGTCTGCTGCTCGGGGGTCAGTAACGCGTTGACTTCGATTTTGTGCTGTTCGCGCAGGGCACGGTGCTCGCTGCGGTGTTTTTCATGCAATTCCCGCAGGCTGACCTGCTGTTCGGTGCTCAGGTCGAGCTGCTCGGCCATGTGCTGTAGATAGTTTTCATGGTGGCCAGCATGTCGATGGTTGTCCGCCAGTGCCACAGCTGATATCAGGCTGGAGCAGAGAACCAGGCAGCCGAAGAGGGTCTTTTTCATGGGGTAACTCCTTTTCAGTGACGGCCATTTAGCGGCCAGTGAGGGTCACTCTACGCCCGTCTGAGTCAACAAGCGCATGCCATGGGTAAAGACTGTGTAAAGGCTCAATTGCTATACAGATAGCCGCGTCCACGTAGGGCCTGGATGCGCGGTCGACCATCGGCATGTGGGCCGAGCTTGCGGCGCAGATTGCTCAAGTGCATATCCAGGCTGCGGTCGTAGGGACCGAGGGGTTTGCCTAATGCCTGCCGCGACAAGGTCTGGCGGTCGATCAATTGCCCAGGCTTTTCCAGCAGGCTGCGCAGAATCATGGCTTCGCTCTGGGTCAGCGCCAGGGCTTCCTCGTCCAGCCAGGCCATCAGGCTGTCCATGTCCATGCGCAGATCGCCGACCTGCAAGCTGTTGCCACTGCCCTGGGTATGACTACGGCGCAGCAGGGCTCTTAGCCGAGCCACCAGTTCCCGGGGGTCGCAGGGCTTGGCCAGATAGTCATCTGCGCCCAGCTCCAGTCCGAGAATGCGATCGACCGGTTCTCCCCGGGCACTGAGCATCAACAGCGGGGTATTACAGTTCTGACGCAGGCTGCGCAACACGTCCAGTCCGTTCATGCCGGGCAGCATCACATCCAGAATGATGACCTGAAACTGGCCACTGCGCGCCGCTTCCAGACCACTGCTGCCATCATGGGTGCTGGTCAGGCTGAAGCCTTCAGCCCTGAGCCAGTCGGCGAGCAGGGCGCAAAGCTCCTGATCATCGTCAATGATCAGAATGCTGTTGTTACTCAATTCAACCACTCGCGACGCCGCCGTCCGCCACCCAGGCGGGCCAGAATGAAACCGATCAGCAGGCTGACGAAAACCGTTATGCCGCCAATCAGGAACCATTGCTGGCGATCATACTCCAGAGCAGCGGGCAGGATGGCGGTCTGCTCTGCCTGGCGCTCCCGGAGAGCCTGATTCTCTTGCTCCAGACGCTCGATCAGGTCGGTATTGCTGGCTGTTTTTAACTGATCCTCAAGGGCCTGACGCGCCGCTTCCACGCTGGCAAGCTCGGCTTGCAGAGCGCCAATGTCGGGGTCATTGACGACAGATTCTTCAGCCATGGCGTTGGGCAGACTGCCGATGCAGGCCAGGAGCAGGGCTGAGACAAGCATTCTCGACATCATGAATCTCCGAAATCAGGTCGGTAAAACGGGTTTGAAGGGTTTTATACTGACCTCGGCGTATACGCCAGCGGCCACATAGGGATCTGCACTTGCCCAGCTTTCTGCCGCAGCCAGGCTGTCGAACTCGGCAATGATCAGGCTGCCGGTAAAGCCAGCCGGACCCGGGTCAAGGGATTCTATCGCAGGGTGCGGCCCGGCAACCAGCAAGCGGCCCTCACGCAGCAGTTGCTGCAAACGCTCCAGGTGAGCGGGGCGGGCAGCCAGGCGGGCTGCCAGTGAGTCGGTTACATCGCTAGCCATGATGGCGAAATACATGCGGGTTTCCTGATCGTCGGTTTGAGGCGGAACGATGCCTAACTTATGTCATTCAGTTAGGTGTTGTCAGCGTTAGGGCGGCATAATAGCTAAAATTATCTGTTGTTGGTCAATGCAACCCCACTGGAGCCGTTATTGATAGCCGATCTGCACATGCACAGTACTGCCTCTGATGGCGCCCTCGATCCGGACGCGCTGATGCGCCGTGCCGCAGCGGCAGACGTTGGCCTGGTGGCGCTGACTGATCATGATTGCCTCGATGGTCTGGCTCAGGCGGCGGCCACGGCAGATCAGTTGGGCATGCGCTGGATCAGTGGTGTTGAGCTATCTGCCCAGTGGCAGGGGCACACGCTGCACGTGCTAGGCTATGGCTTTGATCCCGCCTCTGCGCATTTGCAACAGGCCATGCTGGCCGTGCGCGATGGTCGCTGGCAGCGCGCTGAGCAGATTGCCCTGCGGCTGGCTGCCAAACGCATGCCGGGTGCGCTTGAAGGTGCCATGGCGATCCAGTTGGCCGCCGGCAGCGATCCACAGAGTCCACCGGCGCGGCCGCACTTTGCCGACTGGATGGTTGAGGCCGGTCACGTGCGTGATCGTGCCGAGGCATTCCGTAAATGGCTCGGTGCCGGCAAGCTCGGGGATATAAAACAGCATTGGCCAGAATTGCCCGATGCCATTGCGCACATCCGGGCAGCTGGCGGCATGGCTGTGCTAGCGCACCCCTGGCACTATGGCTTTACTCGTTCCAAGCTGCGGCGCTTGTTCCGAGAATTTGCGATGGCGGCAGGTCGGGGCATCGAAGTGGTCAATGGCCAGCAACCGGTTGAACAGGTCGCTTATCTGGGCAAGTTATGCAACGAGTTCGGTTTTCTGGCCAGCTGTGGCAGTGACTTTCATCACCCTGATTCGCCCTGGATGGCATTGGGCAAGATGACCGCATTGCCTGCAGATTGTCAGCCAGTATGGGACGATCCGCTTTTTTCCCGATAAACTCGGACGATCAGAACAACAAGTGAGTCTCCAGTGAGTCAATATTTTCATCTCCATCCGGAGAATCCCCAGACCAGACTGGTGCGTCAGGCGGTGGACATCATTCGTCAGGGTGGCGTCGTCGCCTATCCGACCGACTCGGCTTACGCCCTGGGTTGTCATCTGGGTGACAAGGAGGCGCTGGAGCGAATTCGGCGTTTGCGTCAGCTCGACGACAAGCACAACTTTACCTTGATGTGTCGTGACCTCTCCGAGCTGGGTGTCTATGCCAAGGTCGATAACCCGACCTTCCGCTTGCTCAAGGCCAATACCCCCGGACCCTATACTTTTATTCTGAATGCCACGACTGAAGTGCCCCGGCGCCTGCTACATCCCAAGCGCCGGACCATCGGTCTGCGCATTCCCGGGCACCAGATCACCCTGGATTTGCTTGAGGCGCTTGGCGAGCCCTTGATGAGTGTGACGCTGATCCTGCCGGGAGATACTCTGCCGCTGACCGATCCGGAGATGATTCGCGACCGTATTGGCAAGCAGATTGATCTGATCATCGATGGCGGTGCTTGTACGGTCGAGCCCACCACAGTGATCAGCCTGCTGGATGATCAACCGGAAGTGCTGCGCCTTGGGCTGGGTGATCCAGAGCCCTTCGGCGGCAGCCGTGAGCACTGAGAACACTGGCTTTATGCGTATAATCCAATCATCCTTCACTTTGATGTCTTTTACACTTTCAGGAGTTTCCCTTGAGTTCCGTTGATTCACAGCGTCGCGTCTTGTCGGGCATGCGTCCCACCGGTCGTTTGCATCTTGGCCATTACCACGGCGTGTTGAAAAACTGGGTCAAGCTGCAGCATGAGTTTGAGTGCTTCTTTTTCGCTGCTGACTGGCATGCACTGACCACCCACTACGAAACTCCACAAAATATCGAGCAGAATGTCTGGGACATGCTGATTGACTGGCTTGCCGCTGGTGTCAGTGGTGGCTCGGCAACCCTGTTCATCCAGTCCCAGGTGCCTGAGCACGCCGAGCTGCATCTGCTGCTGTCCATGGTCACCCCGGTCAGTTGGCTGGAGCGCGTGCCGACGTACAAGGATCAACAGGAAAAACTCAAGGATATGGATCTGGCCACCTACGGCTTCCTGGGTTACCCGCTGCTGCAAAGCGCCGATATTCTCATGTACCGCGCCGGCCTGGTGCCGGTTGGGGCTGATCAGGTGGCGCATGTCGAGATCACCCGGGAAGTGGCTCGGCGCTTCAATCATCTGTACGGCAAGGAGCCGGGCTTTGAAGAGAAGGCCGAGTCAGCCGTACACAAGATGGGCAAGAAGGCTGCCAAGCTGTATTCCAGTCTGCGCCGGGCCTATCAGGAACAGGGCGATGCCGATGCCCTGGAAACCGCGCGGGCCCTGCTCAAGGAGCAGCAGAATATCACTCTGGGTGACAAGGAACGGCTGTTCGGCTATCTGGAAGGCGGTGGCAAGGTCATTCTGCCGGAGCCCCAGGCCTTGTTGACGCCGGACTCGAAGATGCCTGGTCTGGACGGTCAGAAGATGTCCAAGTCCTACAACAACACCATTACCCTGCGCGATACCACGGATGAAGTCAGCGAAAAGATTCGCCGCATGCCGACCGATCCAGCCCGCGTGCGCCGCACCGATCCGGGTGATCCTGGCAAGTGCCCGGTGTATCAACTGCATCAGGTCTATACCGACAAGGCCACCCATGACTGGGTGCAGGAAGGTTGCCGCAGTGCCGGTATTGGCTGTCTGGATTGCAAGAAACCGGTGATTGATGCGGTCTCGCTGGAACTGGCGCCCATGCAGGTGCGCGTGCGTGAGTTCGAGTCCAACCCGGAAGCGGTGCGCATGATCCTCAGCGAGGGTACCGAGCGAGCCCGCGAGGCCGCGCGCGATACCCTGATCGAAGTACGCCAGGCCATGGGCCTGCAATACCGGCCCTGAACCCATGACCGACGACGAGCTCGCGCCCGCACCAGAGCAGCCTGCCCAGGCGGCTAACGTCAGTGCGCCGCAGTCGTTGGGTTCTGGGCAGCAGGAGATGCCCTTTGCCATGGTCTATGGCAAGGCGGTGATGCAGATGCCTCAGGATCTGTATATCCCTCCTGAAGCGCTGGAGGTGTTTCTCGATGCCTTCGAAGGGCCGCTGGATTTGCTGCTTTACCTGATCCGGCGGCAGAACATCGACATTCTCGATATCCCGGTCGCTGACATTACCCGGCAGTACATGGGCTATGTCGAGCTGATGAAAGTGGTGCAGTTGGAGCTGGCCGCCGAATATCTGGTCATGGCCGCCATGCTGGCCGAGATCAAGTCGCGTCTGTTGTTGCCCAGACATGTTGAAGACGAAGACGAAGAGCACGATCCGCGCGCCGAACTAATCCGTCGTCTGCAGGAATACGAGCGCTTCAAACAGGCCGCCGAGGAAATCGACGGTTTGTCCCGGGTCGGCCGTGATCTGGCCCTGGCCAGCGCCGAGGCCCCCGTGGTGCAGGCGCGCCGTAGCCACCCCGATGTCGATATGGCCGAGTTGATGCTGGCGTTGTCCGAGGTGCTGCGGCGGGCAGACATGTTCGAAAGTCATCAGGTTACCCGCGAACTGCTGTCAACCCGCGAACGCATGGCCGAGGTGTTGGCGCGGCTGAGCGGTCAGGCCTTTGTGCCTTTCGTCAGTCTGTTTAGCGTGGCCGAAGGCAAGCTCGGCGTGGTGGTGACCTTTATGGCGGTGCTGGAGCTGGTCAAGGAGCAACTGATTGATCTGGTGCAGGGCGAGCCCTTTGCGCCCATTCACGTCAAGGTACGAGGTGAGCATGTCACAACCGATGCTTGAGCGGATCATTGAGGCGGCTTTGCTGGCTGCCGGTCGGCCGCTGTCGCTGGAGCGTCTGCGTGAGCTGTTTGACGAGGACGATGCCCCGACGCTGGAGGCCTTGCGGCAGGCCTTGGGCAATCTTGTCGAGCACTATCAGCAACACAGTTTCGAATTGCGCGAAGTGGCCAGTGGCTGGCGCCTGCAGGTGCGCGAGAGTTATGCCCCCTGGGTTGGTCGGCTGTGGGAGGAGCGTCCCCAGCGTTATTCCCGTGCAATGCTGGAAACCCTGGCGCTGATTGCCTACCGTCAGCCGATCACCCGTGGCGAGATTGAAGATGTGCGCGGTGTGGTGGTCAGCAGCCAGATCATCAAGACCCTGCTCGAGCGCGAGTGGGTGAGGGTGGTCGGGCATCGTGATGTGCCCGGCCGGCCAGCTATGTATGCGACCACGCGGCAGTTCCTTGATCACTTCAATCTGCGCAGCCTGAGTGACCTGCCACCGTTGGCAGCGATTCGCGATCTGGATCAGCTTGAACCTGAATTGGCGCTGCAGGACGAAGGTGTTGACGCCGATCAGGACAAGGATACCCCCTGGATGCCGGTGGAGCCTTTGCAGCCACTGGAGCAGGCCGGCGCAGAGAGTGGCTTCCATGTGTTGCTGGACGAGCTCAACAGCATGGAATCCAATCTTAAAACCGATTTTGATGACTACCAGCCCGAGCAGCAGGTTGATGACGACCCGACCGATGATCGGCAGCCCTGATAGCCTGCTGGCTGGCGGCACAATGCAGTGGTAGACTGCGCGGTCAATTGAACAGTACACCGGGAGGTGCCCAGCATGACCGATATCCCCTCAAGCCCCGTCAGTGGCGAAAAACTCCAAAAAGTCCTTGCCCGTGTGGGTCTTGGTTCGCGCCGCGAAATCGAGAGCTGGATCGCCGCTGGGCGAATCAGCGTCAATGGTCAGCCCGCCACCCTGGGTTGTCGGGTCGACAGCCTGGATCAGATTCTGGTCGATGGTCGTCCGGTCAAGCGTGATATTGAGAACGAAGAAGCCCGCCGGGTTATGATTTACAACAAGCCCGAGGGTGAAGTCTGTACTCGCGATGACCCCGAAGGTCGCCCGACCGTATTCGATCGGTTGCCGCGTCTGCGTCATGGCCGCTGGATCAATGTCGGTCGTCTGGATATCAACACCTCGGGCCTGCTGCTGTTCACCACCGACGGTGAGTTGGCCAATCGCCTGATGCACCCTTCCTATCAGATGGATCGCGAATATGCGGTCCGGGTCATGGGTGAGGTGGATGAAGAGATGATCGAGCGTCTGAAAACCGGCGTCATGCTGGATGATGGTCCGGCACGCTTCACCGATGTGGTGGCCTCCGGTGGTGAAGGTATCAATCGCTGGTTCCACGTCTGTCTGATGGAAGGCCGCAACCGCGAAGTGCGGCGTTTGTGGGAATCCCAGGGTATGCGCGTCAACCGCCTCAAGCGCGTACGTTTCGGGCCGGTTTTCCTGGGCCCGGAATTGCCAGTGGGTCGCTGGCGGGAAATGAAGCAGAACGAGATTGATGCGCTGAGCAAAGAGGTCGCGCTTGAGCCGGTGTCCTTGCCAGCCCTTAAAACCAGTGACAAGGAAAAGCAGCAGCGCCTTGCGCGCAAGCCATCCATGCATCAGGCGCGGACCATCAAGCGCGGCAAGGGGCATCATTCCAGCAAGCGTTGAAATTGAGTTGGGTGGGCTGCGGTTCGGATGCGCAAGTGTGACGTAAAATTGGCGCCTGATAATTACTTTGTTTTAGACCGTCAAGTTTAAACTGTGATCGCGTTGTCATTACAGGTCGTTTTGATTAGAATTTGACCACTAATAATTCGACATGTTGACAGTGAGGTTGACGATGCGCATCCGTGGCTTGGGCAAAAAGCAGTCAGTTGGTAGCACCCTGCATGGCTCCCGACAGTTAACCCGCCACCCCCTGACAGCGCTTATGCTGGCTTCAGGCCTGCTGCCCGGCTGGGCCATGGCCAATGACATCACCCTGTATGATGGCAGTGGTCGTGTTGCTGGCCCGGGTGTGACCCAAACCACTATTGATGTCGACGGCAACGTCACGGATATCACCACGGCCACCGTACGCGGCAAGGCCGGTTTCAACTCCTTTGGCAATTTCCGGGTTTCCGAGGGCAATACCGTCAACCTGCATGTGCCCGGCGCGGCCAGCCATCTGGTCAACCTGGTTCATGATTCCCGCGCTGAAATCAATGGCACCCTGAATGGTTTGAAAGGCGGCAAGGTCGGTGGGCATATCCTGTTCGCCGATCCGCATGGCTTTGTCGTTGGCAGCAGTGGCGTGGTCAACGTCGGCAGCCTTACCGTCAGCACGCCGAACATGGCGACCATGGACGAGTTGCTGCGTGTGGCCACCGTTGATGGTCACGTCAATGCCGAACAGGCCAATGCCTATATCGATTCGCTGGCTGCCGGCCAGTTACCCAGTGTGCAGGCCGAAGAAGATGGCTCCAATGCCATTGTCATCCAGGGCATGGTCAACACCAATGGCAGTATCAATCTGCATGGTGCATCCGTTCTGATTGAAGCCTCCGCCGGTTTGCAGGCGGGTACCGATATTGCCCAGGCGGTGTTCGCCAGTACCGTGAATACCGAGGGTCTGGCGATTGGCGCAGGCGTCGCCAGGGAAAACGGCGGTATTCTGATTACCGCGGCAGACCAGGTCGAGATCAGTGGTGAACTGGCTGCCCTGATGGCCGATGACAGCGGCGCCAGCGTTGCTATTGCGGCCAATCGCGCAGTGACCCTGTCCGATGATGCGCTGATTGATACCCGTGGCCACGCCGGGGAAGATGGTGGTGATGTGATCATCGAGGCGCCCAGTCTGGCACTGAATGACAATGCCCGGATCGTTACTGCTGCCTCTGGTGCCGGCCAGGCTGGCGATATCACCCTGAATGCCTTGAGTGATCTGAGCTGCAGCTTCTGCGATGAGTCTGCCGAGCCGCAGACCCTGGACGAGCTGAAGCAGGGTATTGAAAGCCAGGCCAATCCCTGGTTGTCGGCCAACCTTGGCAAGGCCGAAATCATCATTGGCGAGAATGCCGAGCTGGATGCCGGGCAGGTCGATGACGACAGCCTGGCCGGCGACTTGAACCTGAATGCCTTTGCCATCAATCGTCAACTGGCTGGCTATGCCGAGGCCAGTGCCCGTATTGAAGTCAACGGCAGCCTGACGGGCAGAGAGATCAATCTGCACGCCGACAGCCGTGCCGAGGTAGCCCGGGATGTGCTTGGCTCGCTACTCAATACCGATGCCCTGAAAGACGATATTGCTGCACTCAAGGACCTGAACAGCTGGGGTGAAGAGGAAACCTGGGGCAACATCCTCGACACCCTGTACGAGCCAATAGCGGCCTACGAAAACACCGATAGCCGTGATGCCTTTCTTGAGACACCGACCAACTATACCGAACTCACGGTACTGGTACCGGGGCTGTCAGCTTATATTGCCAAGGCCGACTCGCAGGTTGTCATAGGCTCGAATGCCAGCTTGATGGCCAGTGCGGATATCCATCTGCAGGCCGATGCCACGCGCACGGTAGATAGCTCGACCTGGCAAATTCCGGGTCTGGGCAGTAAGATCCCCTTTGGTTTCAGCGCCGCCTATGGCCAGATTTCAGGTATCACCGCGGTTGATGTGCTTGATGGCGCCAGCCTGGAAAGCGGTAACGACCTGTCGGTGCTGGCGCACAGCCAGAATACCCTCAGCGTACTCTCCGCAGCGGAAAACAGCGTTGATGGTAATGGTAGTGCGCTGAAAACCATGGGTCTGGGCTTTGGTATGGCCATGAGCGATACCGAAACCCGGGCTGTGGTAGAGCAGGGCGTGCTGCTGGATGTAGCGCGTGATGTGAACGTCACTGCCCTGACTGAGCAAAGCCTCAAGAATACGGTCAGCTTCAAGGCCAGCGGCGAAGGCGCGACCGGGGGGCCGGCCATCGGCCTGTCGATCCTCAACAGTACCACCCGGGCTGAATTCAGTGCCGATCTTGCCGGTGCGCGCGACCTCAATCTGACCGCGGCCAATCTGGTCCATGGGCAGAATCTGTCGGTGACCGTTGAAGCCGGTGCGTCCGAGCCGGGGTATCTCGACAAGCTCAAGACCAAGGCCAAGGAACAGGTTGCCGATCCGGTCACCAATTATCTGGGTGATGCAGTTAAGGGCCTGTTTGGTATCGAGCCCAAGGCCCCTTCCGAGGACACGCCGGCAACCCCGACTGACAGCCAGTTCCGTCTGGCGTCGGCCCTGACCATCAGCCTCGCCGATCATCGTGTTGAAGCGGTACTGGGTAGCGCTGATGCGGCCCCGGCCCTGGATTTGAGCGGTGATCTGAGCGTACAGGCACTGCAGCGCCAGAGTGATATGCACACCAGTGCGCAAAGCAAGGTCAATGCTTCAGCCAAGCGCGACGATGGCAGTGTCGATGGCGCGGCTGTCAGTCTCAGTGTGGCGGCGGTTTACAGTGAACTGGATCAGACCACCCATGCGATCGTCGGTGATGGGGCGAATGTCACGGCGGCGCGTATCGGCGTTGGTGCGCAGAACAGTCAGCCGTTGAATCTGCTCGGCCTGGATCGCTGGAGCTCGTTGGATGAAGTGTATGCCAACCTCAAACTGCTGGTTGAACAGAAGCAGGGCATCGTCGGCAAACTGGCGACCCAGTACGCCAACTCCACCGGCCAGGCCGATACACTCGGTATGGCGGGCTCACTGTCGATTCTGCAGAACAATACCGATGCCAGTGCCTGGGTTGGCGACAATGCCACCCTGACCGCCACGGCGCTGGATGCCGATAGCTGGACCAGCAACCCGCTGGATATCCTGCCGGTGATTGACGATGACGAAGCCCGTCAGGGGCTGCTGGACCTGTCCTGGACCTGGGCCGCACCAGTCAGCGTGCGGGCCGAGAACCAGCTCGAGCAACTGGCGGTTGCCGGTAACTTCGATGCCCTGTTTGGGGTAACCAGCGATGGCGGCGCGGTCGGCGCTGGCGTCAACGTTCAGATAACCAACAACCGTGCCGTGGCCGGTATTGGCGCTGGCGGCACTGTTGTTAGCGAGACGCTCGATGTCAGCGCCCTGCAGGACGAAATGATCATTGGCCTGAGCCCCTCAGCGGGCAAGGGTGCCAGTGTGGCTGGCAATGGCTCGGTGGTGGTCAGTGTGGTTGAAGGCACCGTGCATGCGTCGGTGCACAGCAGCACCGATGTGACGGCTGACCGGGTAAATCTGGATGCCGAACACAGGCTGGGCGTCTGGAGCGCCGCAGGGGCGCTGGCGGCTTCCGAGAACGTCGGCATCGGTGCCGGTGTTGCGGTGAATGTGGTGAATACCGATGTCTATGCGCTGGTGGGCGACAACAATCTGCGTACGTCAGGCAAAAACAGCTGGCGGCCTGAGAGCATGGCGGCGGGGCTGGTGGATGCAAGTTCGGGTAACTGGCTGGTCGATGAGCTGAGTCTCAGCGCTCAGAGTTCCGGGCAGAGTGGCGCCTTCTCGGTGGCCGGAGCACTGGCCCGCTCCGAGGAAGAGCAGCAACAGCAGGATCAGGTGGCCGCTGAAAGCGGTGGTGCCGACAAGGGCAGTCAGGAAAAGGCCGGTAGTCTGGGTGAAGTGATCAAGACCTCTCTGACCAATGGTCTGGCGCTGTTGACCGGGGAGGTCACCGCGGCCAAGGACAAGACCGTCGAGCAGGGTGAAGCGGCCCTCGACAAGATCGGTGAGTATTGGGGCAAGCTGCAGGGCATTTTTGACGGCAGCGGTGGTGGTGCCGATGAGGGCAGCAGTGATCCGGCCGAAGGGTTCAGTCTGGCTGCCGCCGCGGCCGGCAGTGTCAATGTCTCGGCACAGAAAAACCGCAGTCATCTGGGCAATATCGTACTGGATCCGCGCAGCATCGATGGCGGCAGTCAGGTCAATGTACTGTCGCTGAATCAGACACACCAGTTCAGTGGCGCCGGTGCCGGTGCCCTGACCCTGTCCGGTGGTGGTGACAAGAGCGAGTTCAGCGCCGCGCTGTCCGGCGCCATGGCCTTCAATCAGTTGAACAATGTCACTGAGGCCAGCGTGGTCAATGTGACCCTGACCGACAATGATCTGTTGAATGTGCAAGCTGCCAGTGGCGGTGATCAGATTGCTCTGGGTCTGGGTTTGTCGGTGGCCACAGGTGGTGAAACCAATGTTGCTGTCGCACTCTCGGGTTCGGTCGGGGTGTTTGGTAACCAGACCCGTGCCTCAGTGGTCGACTCGGTTATTCAGCAGCGTGCCGATAATCCCGGCAGCATCGCGGTCAATGCCTATGACCGTTCACGCAATCTGCTCGGTGGTGGCGCTTTTGCCGTCAGTACCGATAAAGGCGGCAGCGGCGGTGGTTCGGTGGTTGTCGGGGTCATGCAGAACCAGCTGGAAGCGGAGTGGTTAGGCAGCACGGCCACCGATTTTGCCAGCCTGGATGTCAAGGCCAACAGTGCCTCGCGGGTACTGGCTGGCGCACTCGGCGTAGCAGTCAGTACCGGCTCCGAGAGCGGTGCTGGTGCCGGCTCGCTGTTTGTCGTGATCATGGATAACCAGGTCAAGGCGCGAGTCGATAAAACCGATAACGCCGACTCTTCACTCAGCGGTGGCAACGTCACCGTGTCGGCGGCCAGTGTTGCCGGGTTGGATGCACTGGACAGCATTTTTGTTCACGATGCCAGTGCCTCGGGCACCTTGCTCAACAGCGGGCTGGATCTGGATGGCACCCATACCACAGCGCAAATCGAGGTCGAGTCGCAAACCAACGATGAGCTCTTTGCCGAAAGTGATGAAGGCTTTGATACCGATGCGGCTGAGGGCAGCAGTGGTGCCGATACCACCACCCGCAACCTGTTTGACAATGGTTCGATAGCCGGTGAAGCGGTATTGGGCATTGCCGGGACCCTGGCGGCCACCGGTGGCAAGACGGCGGTCGGCGGGGCCTTTGGTGTGGTCTATAACGGCAGTGACTATGCCGCCAGTATTGCCAATACCGATATTGATCTGAGCGGTGATCTGAGGGTCGCTGCGCGCAATGAAACCGATGTGCTGGCGGGTGCCATAGGTGCCGCCGGAGCACAGAATATCTCGGTTTCCGGTTCGGCCACTGCGCTGATCGGGCGGGGTACCGTCAGTGCCGATCTGGATATGACCGGCCGTACCTTGGTGGCCGATGATCTGGTGGTGGAAGCGCTGAAGACCGGTGGTTTCTATTCGCTGGCCGGCAGTATTTCCGCCAGCAGTAATACCGTGGCAGTCGGTGGTGCCTTCAGTATCAATGACATGCAGCAGGGATCCACGGCCCTGGTGCAGGGTGGTACCTATCAGTTGAGTGGCGATGCCACCCTCAGTGCCGCTCAGCAGAGCCGCATCATAACTGCTGCACTGTCTGCCGCAGTATCAGCCAGCGGAGTCGGTGTTGGCGCGGCCATGACCTATAACCGCATTGCCGACACTACGACGGCCGAGTTGCTGCAAGCTGAGCTGACGGCGCGAGATCTGACTATCGCCGCCAGCCAGCCGAATCTGGGTGCCAGTATCTGGTCCCTGGCATTCAATATTGCCGCAGGTGGTGGCAGCGCTGGTGTCGGTGCCGGCGTCGCGGTCAACCTGATCGACGCCGAGCGTGCGGCCAGGATTACCGGCAGCACGGTCAATCTCAGTGGTGATGCCAGCTTGACCTCGGCGCTGGATGGCGAAATCTGGAGTATCGGTATTGATGCTGCTGGCGGCGGAACCGCCGGGGTTGGTGGCTCCTTTGCGTTCAACAACATCAGTGGCAAGGATGAGGTAGTCATCAGTGATTCCAGTCTGATCGCCACTGACAGCGGTCAGAGCCTGTCGCTGGACGCCAGCGCCGGTAACGGTATTACCATCGCTTCATTGGCGGGCTCGGTCACCGGCGGCGGAACCGCTGCTGTCGGCCTGGCCGCCTCGGTCAATCGCATTGATGCCGATCGGTCGGCGCTGATCAACAACAGCACGGTCACCGACTTTGCCAGTGTTGAGCTCAAGAGTGGCGTTGAGCAGGCCATCTATTCGATCGCCGTAGCCGGTGGCGGTGCGGGTACCGTAGCGGTCAACGGCGCGACGGCTACCAATATTCTGGACGGCACCGAAAGTGCTGCCGTTGTGGGCAGTACCCTGGATGTCGGTAGCCTTGATCTGTCTACGGCAGAGGGCAAGCGCACGATCTGGAGTCTGGGCCTGGTACTCAACGGAGCCGGTACAGCCGCAGTGGGTGCAGCCAATGTCAATAACATCATTCTGGCCAAGCGCATTGCCGAGATAGACGATGCCGAATTGACCCTGAATGGTGCCCTGTCGTTGGCCAGCGGCGGGGATGCATTGATTCGTTCTGCCGCACTGGGTGGCGGCGGTGCCGGTACTGCGGCTGTGGGTGCCTCCGTTGCGGTCAACGTGGTGGACGGTGAAGAGACCGCACGCATCAAGGACGCCAGCGTTGCAGGCGCCACCGCACTGACTGTGGAAGTTACCCGTGGCGAAGTGGATATCAAGACCCTGGCCGGCAACGTCCAGGGTGGTGGCACCGGTGCCGGCGCCGGTGCGGTGGCCATCAGCACGATCAGCCAGCGCCGTCAGGCACTGGTCGAGAATACCGAGTTGAATCTGTCCGCCGCCGCACCGGTGCGGATCGAGGTGCTGACCTCAGCGCGTATTGATACCCTTGCCCTCAGTGGTGCCGGTGCCGGTACAGCGGCCGCTGTGTTCTCCAATACCAGTAACAATATCGATGCAAAAACCTACGCCAAGGTGTCCGGCAGTAGCGGCAGCATGGACAACCTGCAGATCAAGGCCACGGACAACTCGCAGATCAACTCCCTGTCCGGTGGCATTGCTGGTGCAGGCGTTGCCGCAGTGGGTGTGGCGACGGCGGTCAACCGGGTTGCCAACGATATCGAAGCCAGCCTGACCGGTGCGCGCAACGGCAGTGGTTTCACGCTGAACGATCTCAGCGTGCAGGCCCGATCTGACGCCAGCATACAGACCATTTCGGTTTCCGGCGGTTTCTCGGGCACGGCGGCAGTCAATGGCGGCGTTGCCACCAGCATGCTGGATACCAACACCCGTGCGCTGATCAGCGATGGCGCCCGCGTGGTGGCGCAGAACAATGTGGCGGTGGTTGCCTACAACCGCGATCTGATTGACTCCTATGCCGGCGTGGTGGCTGGCAGCGGCAATGCCGCCGTGTCCGGCATTCTGACCGTCAATCTGGTACAGAGTGATACCGAGGCAGCCATTCGTGGCGACAGCACGCGCGTCACTGCGCTGGCCTTGGGTACAGGCGTATCGGTGGATAACGGCCTGGTAACCAATGCACCCAATACCCAGTTCTGGGCCGATGAGGAAGCCTTCAATCCGGTGGCCGATCTGCAGACCGGTTCGGAGATCGTTCGTGGCGTTGCGGTACGCGCCACCACGCTGCAACAGGCTGGTCAGATGAGCGTCAGCGCAGCAGTCTCGCTGGTGCCTATTGGCAGTGCCTCGGTTGGCGGTGTGAGCAACACCAGTGTGCTGGGCGGCTCGACCCTGGCGACCATTGATCAGGCGCTGATCAACCAGGATAACGCGGGCGCAGCAACGGCACAGCAGGTGAGTGTGGCGGCCCATGCCCACAGCTACAGCTTTGGCGGTGTATTGAATGCGGCGCTGTCGCTGGGTGCCGCAGCTGTTGCGGTAACGGCTGATGCCGGCGTGATCAGTCGTGATGTGACCGCGCAAATCAGTGGCGCAACGGTAACCAGCCGCGGGCAGACCCGGGTCAAGGCCGGCTCAACGCGCTCGGCCAGTAATATTGTCATCAGCGCCTCTGGCGCTATTGTTGGTGTGGCCGGCAGTGCCAGTGTGCTGGTACTGGAAGGCAGTACCCAGGCACTGGTGGATGATGCCAGCCAACTGACCGTGGGCAGCTTGGCGATCAATGCTGACGCGACTAACTACCTTTCAGCCTCAGCCAATACGGCTAGCGGCGGCGCGGTGGGTGCCGGGGCCGGTGTGGGGGTTGGCTACAACAACAGCACAGTGCGTGCCTGGCTGGGTGGACAGCCCGGCAGTGCTGAAGGACGCACCCGCGTCACGACGGCTGGGGCGGTCAGCGTCGAGGCGGCCAGTGTTACCGAGGCCCAGGCTCTGAGTGTCAGTATCAGTGGTGGTGGCACAGCCGCAGCTGGCTCAGTCAATGTGTTGATCATTGAGAACGTTACCGAAGCCGGTGTGGGCGTAACCGATATCGGCAGCAGTAGCAATCGTGCGGCGAGCCTCAAGGTGGATGCCTACGACCGTCTGGATGTTACCAGTGCAGCAGGTTCGGCTGCTGCTGGTGGTGTTTCACTGGGTGCCAGTGCCAACGTACTGGTAGCCAATAACGCTACCCGCGCCATGCTGCTGGATAGCCAGGCCTGGGTCAGTGGTGCAGTGGATGTGAACGCGCTGCGCGAAAGTGATGTCGAGCTCTATACCGTTACTGGCGGAGTTGGCGGCAGCGCCGCACTGGGTGGCAGCATAGGCATGATCATGCTCGGCTCGGGTTCTATCCAGGTCGATGACAGCGATGCCATGGACGAGCTGAACAGCGGTAACAATGGCACCTTGTCGATGGTCGATGGCTTTACGGCGCGCGAGACTGCCGAGACTGAATACCAGACCATGGAGCTGGACCAGGATACGGGTGAATACCGACAGGTAACCCGGAGCAATTCGGCTGATACCGACTGGTTGAATCAGCAAGGCCAGATCGGCTCCAGTGCCGACCGCCTCCAGGCTGGCGATACCTACAAGCATGAAACCCTGGCACGGGTCAGCAACAGCCAGATCAACACCCTGGGGCATTTCAATATCAATGCCGAAGACCGGATCTATAACCGTAATCTGAGCGGTTCGGCCCAGGCGTCCGGGACAGCCGCGGTGGGTGCTGCGGTGTCCTTTACCTTGTCCAATGCTCGGGTAGCTGCCGAGCTGAACGGTGGCAGCAGTCAGTCTGCGCTGCTGGATATCAGCGCCCTGGCGCGTACCCTTGATGGGCATGACGACGCCGTTGAAGTGGAAGCCTATACCGGTGCCGCCGGTTTTGGTGTTGGTCTTGGCGCCGCCTTGGCCATCGGTCAGATGCGCAATGACATCAGCAGCAGCGTGAGCGGGGCGCACAGCAGCACGGGCGCAATCAACCTGAATGCCAGCGACCTGCTGGATCTGGATATCGACGCTCTGGGTGCCAGCGCCGGTGCTGCTGCAGTGGGCATCGTGGTCGCTACCGGGGCGCGTGACAGCAACGTTGAGGTGCTGGTCGCCGATGACGCCGCGTTGTATGCCAGCGCGATCAACCTGACCGCCCGTGGTGAGGGTGGTATCGATGTGTATGGTCTGGCCGCCGCAGGCGGTCTGTTTGGCGCCGGAACCGGAGTGGCCTCAGTGGCGCTGGAAAGCACCCGTGTGGAGGTGCTGGTTGGTGACGATGTAATACTGGATGGCCGCACGGGTGGCGTATCACTCAGCGCCAGCGTACTGCCGCAACTCAATGCCTATGCACTGGGAGCTAGCGTAGCCGGGGGCGTTGCCGTCGGGGCATCCTATGCCCGGGCACAAACGGCCAATACCGTGACGGCCAGCCTGGGTGACCGCGCTGATGTGCGCGGCACCGGTGGGCTGCGCCTGAAGGCAGAACTTGAATACAACCGCGTTGGCAGCGAGATAGATCCCGATCAAGCCAATGTCCGTGCCGAGTCCATTGCTGGTAGCGGCGGTCTGTTCCTCAGCGCCAATGCGACCATTGCCGAAGCCTTCAACACCGCCAGTGTCAGTGCGCTGACCGGTACGCATCTGAAGCTGCCTTCAGGCCGCATCGAGATTCTGGCTGATGGTCGCAGTCATCAGTATGCCGATGCCCTAGGTGTAGCCGTGGGTGGTCTGGCGGTAGGCGCCTCGGTGGCCAAGGCTGAATCGGACAGCACGACACTGGCGCGTCTGGGTAATTTTACCAATGACCGCGATGGCGCTGCGCTGATCAGCGATCTGCTGGTCAATGCCAACGCCGAGGATATCAATCAGGCCAAGTCGGTGGCCGGTAGTGGTGGCGTGATTGCCGGTAATGCGTCGGTAGCCAGCACCCGTACCGAGGGTTCAGCGACCGCGCAAATCGGTGACTCAGTGCAGATTGCCATGCGCAATCTGTCGTTGACCGCCGAGTACCGGGCGATCTATGGCACCCATGCGAACTCGGTGAATGCCGCGTTGGCGGGTGCCAGTGGCGCGGGTGGGGTAAACCGTGTGTTTGCCAACAGCCTGGCCAGTATTGGTCAGAACAGTCAGCTGGCAGCAGCACAGGACCTGGTCGTCACCGCCAACAATAATATTTTCAGTCGTCACCTGGGTGAAGCGGCTTCCGGTGCCGGTGGCGGCGTGATCAGTGGGCAGGCGGTTTACAGTGATACCTTGATCAACAGCACGGCCCATGTCGATGTGGGCAACAACGTTGAGCTGCTCGCCGGTCTGAATGCCGCTGATTACAGCTCTCGCCTGTTGCTGCGTGCCTTCACCCGCATGCAGGTGACCGAGTCTGTGACCCTGAGCACCGGTGGCGCTATTGCCGGTGGTGGCGTACGCGTCGACAGTGAAGCGAATCTGAATAACACCGTGACTATCGGGACCAACAGCTATCTATTCTCCAGTGGCTCGCTGGGCGCGGGCACCTATAGTCAGGCCGGCATGTCCCTGGAGGCGCTGGCCAGCACCTGGGGCGCAGCCGGCGTGGCCGATGCGCGGGTTGATGGTGACCTGAACTCCAACCAATTACTGTCGGTTGGCAGCAACACCCTCATGGAGGCGTTGGGCAACATTACGCTGACTGCGGGTGATGATCCGGAAGGACTGTGGCAGAACACCCTGCAGTTGAACTCTGTGGCGCATAGCTCGGTGCGCGGCATCATTGCGGTGCCCACAGTAGGTGCGGACGCGCATATCAATAACCAGGCCAACACCGTGCTGGCCTCCGGCAGTCAAGCGTTGGCTGCACGTAATGTTCGAGCCGGTAGTTACTACGGCCTGGTCAGTGCCCTGGCCGATGGTGAGGCCCGCGGTTATCAGCTGGGTTTCATCCCGGTGACCAGCCGTAACAGCAACGCCAATATCAGCCGCAACATCACCGCTACCTTGAACGGCACGCTGCTGGCCGGTCGTTACCATGAGCTGCTGATCCATATTGCCGCTAACGGCACTATTACACAGTCCGCGGGTTTACCCGTCAGTGCCGTGCGGATTACCAACTTCAATCCACGTCAGTTCCTCGATACCTTCACTGACATGGATGAAGTGACCCGCGGGGTTATTGAAGGCACGATTTCCGGCAGTAATGTTGGCGCTATCGAGCTGGGTGACATGTTGGCTGCTGGTGGTACCGTGACCATTAATGCCGATAGCCTGTTCGGTAACGGTACCTTGACCGCGAATGGTGGCCCACGTATCGAAGTGATCAACCAGAGCGCCAATTACCTGTTGGTTGGCAATGCCCTGATCCCCGATCAGCCCGGTGGCCGGGTGTTCTTCACCGGTGCAGCCGCGCGTTCGCAGTTCAATGGTCAGGTCAACGAAGTAGCTGCTGACCGGCGTGCCGAGATTCGTATCGACAACAGTTTTGGCGGCAATGTCGGTAATGTCAGTTACGGTCCGGCGATCTTCCTGGTGGGCGATATTCTCAATCAGGGTGGTCTGATTCATATCTCCAATGCCAAGGGCTCGCTCGGACAGTTTGGTCTGACCTATGGTCAGCAGGTGCTGGTGGAGATTCCGAACGGTTCAATGACGGTCTTCCAGCCCAACGATTACTGGTCCATCAACAGCAACCCGTTCTCGGAGTGGCGCTCCTTTGCCGGCGTGACCGGCTCGGCTAATGTTGCCCTGGAATATATCGCCAGTTCTGTTTTCGGTGGCGGCAATTCAGCAACCCTGACCGGCACCATGGTTTACCGTGGCAGCTTTGATAGCGACTCATCGGGTTCCAGTGTGGTGCTGTTCGGCGGCTGCCTGCCGGCATCCATAGGTTCAGCACTGAACTGCAGCGAAACCACAGCGCGCTCATTCAACGGTGGTGCCTTCCAGTTCCGCGGCATTGATAATGCATCGTCATGGATGCCCATCATCAACTACCGCGCTCTCTACAAGAGTGCTGTCAATTATGAGCAGGGGAGCATCGGCAGCGACGGTGACGGCCGTCGGGTGGTGGGTGGCCAGGTTGGTATTCAAGCACGTTATATCGATATCAACGGCACCATCACCAGTGGCATGGCGACCAACCGTTCGGTAACCATCAGCGCCGATCTGGATACCTGGATCAGTCAGCATGGCTGCTCAAATGGCCTGTGTGTCGAGGCGGTGGATATTCCTACGCATCTGCTCACCGCCACCAGTGGTCAGCCAATCGGAGCCAAGTACGATTTCGTCAATCAGCGTATTCAGCTGGATGATGTCAATGCCTCCGGTGGTGGTTTCATCTATATGCGTGGCGGCATCATCAGCACCAATCCGGCGGGTCGCATCGAGGTCAACAATGGCTTCGGTGAAGTGGTCATTGACAACCGCTCGGCGCAGCAACTGCAACTCGGTGATATCGATACCGGGGTGGGTTCGGTGGGTATTGTACAGATTGTTGATACCTTCAAGACCACCACCGGTGGCCAGCATCTGAGTACCTGGTATGTGCATGATCAGAACAACGGTCTCAGCGTATACGACAACCGCAACGGCGCCAATTCGGTCCTGAATGCCTATCGCATCTCCAGCTCGATGGCGAGTTCAACCAGCTACAATCCGCTCGCCAACCTGCGTTTTGAATGGTATCAGCAAGCCACGCTGTCACGGGTTGTGAACAGGGATGGAGATAATTTCTCGGTCAGCAACTGGGTCTGGAACGATGTGGCCTTGAACGACCCCTGGTTTGTTTCCTCTGGTCAGGTGGTGACACGGGCCGTGGACAATGTCTATGAGCAGACTATCAGCGGCAGCCTGGGCAGCTATTACAACCAGGGAGTCAATTACCATGGCTGTGAAGGCGGTCTGGGCTCGAGTTGCAACTGGGGCTTCACGGCCAGCGGTCAGTATCCTGAAGGCCATGGCCGTGCGGGCGATTATTATGCACAGTGGGTATACCGGATGCCGCAGTCTGCGTCGCTGCGTATCGACCACTCGGTCAAGGCTGACAACCCGTTCCAGATAGCCTTCGTCGGCAATTCAGCCGGTTTGATTGATGCTAAGACCAACAATAACCTGATCATTGGCGGACGGCTTAACAACCCCGGTGGTCTGACGCGTTTGACGGCCGCTGAGAACATCATCAATGGTAGCGACGGCAGCAGCTTCAGCCGCGAACTGCAGATGACAGCGGGTGGCTTCATTGGCCAGGATGGCCGTGCTGTGGTCGCCGGTCTTGCGGGCAATGGCATATTGCAAGCCAGCTCCGGGGCCGCAGGTATCAATCTCGACCTTACCTCCAGCGCGCTGGTACGCAGTATCAATGCCGGTAATGGTCTGGGCGATGTGGTGGTAAGGGTCAATGGCGACCTGGGGGCCATTGCCGGGCTGTCATCCGGCACCGCCCATGTACTGGGTCGCAACCTTGACCTGTATGCCACAGGGGGCATTGGCAGTGACAGCACTGCGCTGCGGGTCATAGCCCGTGAGCAGGCTACTGCCTCTGGTGGCAGTACCCATGGCAACCTGGACGCCTTTGCGGTACGGGATGTGTTCATCAATGAAATCGAGGGCGATGCCTGGGTTGGCCAGATAGTCTCGGAAACCGGCGACGTCTCGCTGCGGGTCGAAAACGGCTCGCTGTATGATGCCGGCCAGCGTCTGGCCTCGGATACCCTGGATGAAACCCAGCGCCAGCAGATCTGGGAAAAGCTCAAGCTCACCAGTGAGTTCGGTGCCGAAGACAATATTCAACAGGGCACAGTCAAGCCCTTCGAAGATCAGGTGGTCAGTCAGTACCGTGAATACTGGCGCCTGCGCGAACTTGGCAGCCTGCAGGGTGACAGCTTTGTGCTGGACGCTGACAGTCTGGACTTTTACCGCCCACTGGCCGAGTTGCAGGCCGGTCACGCTGGACTCAGTGATACCGAGGTGCAAGCCTTTGCTGCCGAGCGCTATAACGGCCATGCTCTGTTCTTCGAAGGGGTATTTGGTGACAACTGGGCGCAGCAGCTTGACTTCCAGACGCCGCGCAGCGATTTCAGCTACACCGCCAGCGCAGCGCAGATTGAAGCCCTTACCCGTGATGCCATCTGGACCGAAGGTGAGCTGCGTTACGCCATCGACTCCACGGCGCTGGGCTCGGCGTCCAGCACGCCTGTAGGGGCAGCAGACCCGAATGTGTCCGGTCGCCATGTGACGCTGATCACCGGGCAGAACATCGGCCGCCTGGCTGACAGTCTGCTGATCGATTTTGCCGCCCTGCGTGCCGGTAATCTCACGCCCCAGGAAGCCGCTGCGCTGGCGATCGCCAACGCGCCGGGTGATGTAGAGCTGAACCGTGATGAGCAGGGCCAACTGGTCAGTCTGTTGGTCAATCGGACCCAGCCATTCTATGTGGCGGCCAGCGAACGCTTTGATGCCAGCAGCGGCGGAGCGCTCTACCTGCAGTCAGCCGGTGATCTGAATATCGGTACCGTGAACAGTGGCGGCAATGCACGCCTGGCAGCGGCCAGCAGTATTCTGGCAGCCAACGGCGCAGGCAGCCTGATTGTTGGCGGCGATCTGACGCTGCAGGCCGGCACAGGCAATCTGGGTACGCCAGACACGGATGAGATGCTCTCCCTGGATGTGGCCGGTCGCTTGCTGTCGGCCTCGGCGGGTCAGCACATCGGTCTGCGCTGGCTGGGTGACGACTTCCGTATTGGTCGTGTCTTCGCCGTTGGTGATCTGCGCCTGGATGCACCAAACGGTAGCCTCCTGGGCCAGTTTGAGGGACTGGCAGTCACCGGTCAAAGCATCCAGTTGAACGCCCGTGACGCTATTCTCGGTCTGGATGGCGCGGCGCTGGTTATTGATCAGTCGTCGGCGGACGGTGAACTGGCTGCGACAGCCGGTGGCGATATTCGTTTGAGTGACACCGGTGCCTTGCGTGCCGGGGTCGTCAGCGCCGGTGGCAGCCTGTACCTGAATGCCCAGTCGACACTGAGCGGACGTGATCTGCAAGCCGTTGGTGACCTGCAGCTGAACTCACCCGAAGCCATTGACCTGCAGCGTGTGTCAGCGGGTGGCAATCTACTTGTCAGTTCTCTGGATACCCTGCGTCTGCGTGAGCAGGCCCTTGCCGGTGGCAATGCCACCTGGCTCGGTGCCAGTCTGAGCATGGATGCTGACAGCCTGATACAGGCGGGTGGCCTGCTGGCCATCAGTACCGACGGCGATATGTCCCTGGGTCAGTTGTACCGAACTGGTTTGGCTGAGGGCAATCTGTTCAATCTGCAGGCAGGCGGTCGTATCGAGGGCAACGGTGATGGTCAGGTCAACCTGCGCGCCGAGCGTACGGGTTCAGCCATCATGCTGGCCGAGTCGGGGATCGGCAGTGCCGCCCGGGCTTTGCTGGTTGATATGCCCGAACTGACCCGTACCGAAACCCGTCAGGGCGACATCTATCTGCGCAATCTGAACGCACTGAGCGGCACACTGATGCGCGCCGAAAGCGGTAATATCGTGCTCGGAAATGCAGGCCAGAGCCTGCAGTTGGGGCAATTACAGGCCCTCGGCAATATCCGTTACCAGGGTGGCGATCTGCGAGTTGATCAACTGGATGCCGGCGGCTGGCTGAATACCGATGTGTCAGGCGACATGCACCTGGGGCAGGCGGAGGTTGGTGAATGGGCCGAACTGCATGGCAGCAGCACCGACGCGCAACTGGGTTGGGGTGACCTGAATGTGGGCCAGGCTCTGCAGGTCAGCGGTCCGGGCAACTGGTACGGCGACCGCGCGTCGGCCGGGCAGGATGTGCAGTTCGATGTCGGCAGCACCGATCTCGGTCTGCTGGAAAGTCGCACCGGTGATCTGCTGCTCAATGCCTCGGGCAACTTCGCTGCAGCCCAGTTGCTCAGTCCACAGGGGCTGATCCAGTTGCAGGCCGGTTCGGTTGACGTTGGTCAGGCAGAGGCAGCCGAAACCCTCAGCGTCCACAGTTTCAGCGATCTGACGCTGTTCAGCGGTCACAGTGGCGAGGACCTGACGCTGACTACCGAACCGGGCTCGTTTGGCAGTATCCGCTTTGGCCTGCTGGCCGATCCTGATGCCGAGGGCGTGCTGCAGCCAGCTCACCTGTACTCGGATGCCAATATTCTGGTGCAGACCGACGGCGATATCTTCGGCGGCAACGCCGAGGCAGTTGGTGAAGTCCGCATGATTGGCCGCAATCTGTTCTTTGGCCGGGCTGAAAGTCTGGCAGGTGATGTCTACCTTCAGGCCATCGGCGATGCCGCTCAGGGCCATGGCAATATCATCGGTCTGCTGGTAGAGGCGCATCGTGATGTGGCTATTCTGGCCAATGGCGATCTGGTCATGCCGACCGTGCGTTTCGGTGGCAGCTACTCACTCAAGGCCGGTCGCGACCTGACTGTGGGTGTCGGTCAGGATCTGGACATCAACGGTACCGCTGAAGCCGGCCGTGATCTGACCTTTGTAGTCGGTGGTACGGTTGATCTGCTGGGGGCCACAGCCGGTCGCCACTTGAGCATTCGCTCCGGTCGTGCGATCAACATTGATCAAGACATTCTGGCCGGTGGCGACATTCTGCTTGAAGCCGCCGACGGCGACATTCGGGTCGGCGGCAATGTGCTGTCCACGGCCATTCCCTATCAGGGTGAAGTGCTCAACGGATCTGTGCAGTTGCTGGCCAGTGGTGATATCAGCGCCACCGATGTGGGTGCAGCAGCCGGCAGCATTCTGGCCGATGGCCTGAGCCTGGACTTTGCCAATCTGCAGGCAGCCGATGATGTTGATCTGTTGGCCCGCGGCTCGATCCGGGTTGGCGACAGCCTCAGCGGTGGTGACCAGATCTGGCTGGCGGATGAGGACATCGGCTTCAATCGCCTGCTGGCTGAGGGTCAGGCCCTGCTGGACAGCCTGCTGGATACCCGTGGTCATCGTGCCCAGGCTGATCAGGGACTGGAGATCAATGCCGGCTGGCGCGATGGCGTCGCCTCACCTGCGACCATCGAACTGCAGGAAGCGCAGGCGCCGACCATGCAGCTGCGTGCCGGTCAGACCATTCGCCTGTGGGATGCCAGTATCGGCGAGTCGGCTGATCTGCAGGCGCAGGATATCGAGCTCTATGGCCGTCACAGCGGCAGCGGGCTGCTCAATCTGCGCGTTACCGGGTTGAACAATACCGGCGGTGCTGGTGACCGATTCCTGACCCGCCTGGATGCTACCCATGTGGTCGTCAGTGATTTGGATACGGTTTATACCGAGTTTGATACCACGGCTCTGCTGGTCGACTTTGAGAATGCCACCAATGTCGATTATCTGTTCCTGACCACGCCCCAGGCGGTGGTGACAGTGGATAACCTGAGTCCGGGTTACCGGGCTGAAGCCAATGTCCAGGTCTATGAGATGGACCAGACCTTCTGGCTCTATCAGAACACCCTGGAAACCTACACCAACGGTTATGTGCTGCACCGTGATTTCAGTCACCAGATTCGGGTGCCGAACTTTGCCGAGGGTCACCAGGATGGCGGTGTGGATTACCAGGCGATTACCGCAGCGGCATACTCCGCCTTGCTGCTGACGCCAGACAACACGCTGTTGCGCCTGGGTGAGTTGATCAACCAGATGGGCGGCTATATGCCAACGCCTGAACAGGATATTGAGGAAGGCGAGGGTGGTCAGAGTCTGAATCTGGATATGCAGGCTTTTTCTGAAAACGGCGGGGACAAGGAGCAATCGTGGGAAATCTGACAGGGAGCAAGTTGGCCAGATTCAGTGCAGTTGGGGTTGTTGGTCTGGGGTCAGTATTCCTCACCGGTGGGCTGGCAGCGCAGGTGTTGTCACCCGGTCTGATTGATCCGAGCCTGCTGCGTGAACAGATAGAGCGTCCGCAGCAGCAGCAACTGATCGAGGAGCGGGCACGGCGAATAGAGATTCCGGCCTTGCAGGGTGAACAGGTTGAAGCCGGTGATGCCCTGCCCGATGACAGTCCGCCCTTTGTGCTGGATGAAATCAGTTTCAATGCCTCGGTGTTTCTTACAGAGGCGGAGTTGCAGGCGCTGGCGACCGCGTATGTGGGGCGTCAGATCACCTTTGCCGACCTGAATCAATTGGTCCGTGAGATCAACCAGCGCTACAGCGAACTGGGTCAGTTGACTGCCCGCGCGGTGATCCCGCCGCAGTCACTGGAAAATCGCAGCCTGCGCGTGGTGCTGGTTGAGGCCAAGGTGGACTCGGTCAACCTGGTGGGTGACACGCAGCATGTCAAAGAATCCTTCTATCGTGAGCGCTTGACGGTAGAGGGCGGTGAGGTGCTGGACAGCCCCATGCTGATCGACAACATCCGCCGTTTCAACGCCACCACGCCCGGGCCGCAAGTGAGTGCGGGCCTGGCCCCCGGTGAGCGTTTTGGCACTACGCGGGTCGACCTGGAAACCTTCGAGCCGGATCGTCTTGCCTGGTCACTGTTTGCCAATAATTACGGTAGTGAAGGCACTGGCCGTGAGCAACTGGGCGCCACGCTGAACTGGTTCTCGCCCACCGGCGTGGCCGATAACCTCGGGCTGGTGCTGGTCGGTACTTCAGGCACCCAGTATTACAGCCTGCGCTACTCCAGGCCGGTAACCCGTAATAATGCGGTGGTCTGGTTTGAGGCCGGGCGCAACAGCCTGGAGATCGAGAGCGGTCCGCTGGCCGACCTGAATGTCGAGGGCGAGTCCAGCAACTATGCCCTGGGTTTTGATCAACCCTGGTGGTTGTCAGACCAATGGTTGTTGCTCGGTGGTATCGGCTACAGCATGCAGACCTCGGAAAATACCATTGAGGGTCTGGCCCTGAGCGAACTGGACATCCAGGAGCTGACCCTCAAGGGCCAGTTCGAATACCGCGCCCAGCCTTGGTATGTCCGTTACGATCAGCGTCTGCGGCAGTCATCGGTAGATAACAAGGTCACCGGGGATGGCGGCAATTTTACCCTCCTCAATGGTGATCTTTACGCCATGCGCGCGTTGGGTCAGCGTTATGAACTCAGCGGCAGGATGGGTTGGCAGTATGCGACCAAACAGGATGAGCTGCCCTCGGCCCTGCTCAAGCAGTTTGGCGGTATCAGCAGCATGCGTGGTTACGATCCCGGCATCATTGCGTCACCCTGGGGCGTCAACTTCAGTGTTGAGGGTTTATGGCGTTATAGTGAGCGCTGGCAGCCCTTTGTGTTTCTGGACTATGGTCGCGCGATGGAGCTGGGTGACGAGGATGTTGATCTTGCCAGTGCCGGCCTGGGCCTGAACATGCGCTGGGGCGATCGCTTTTCCGCCAGCCTGGTGGCTGCTGGAACCATGAAGGATGTCGTGCCTGATCAGGACAAGTCCCAGGTCATGCTGCAAATAGTCATTCGTTGAAAAACATTAAAAAGACGGGGAAAGAAGGATGTCAACACTGCTTTTATACAAGGAAATCAAGGCGCTCAACCGTGATCAGCACAAGTCCTTGAAGCTGAAAACCACCGGCGATTGTCAGTTTGCGGCAGACACCCATATTGTTCCTCTGGCGGGCCTTGAGTTCTTCCAGGCGGCGCGTAGCTATCCCGTGGTTTTCATCGGTGAAGGCGAGGCTGTCAGTCCGATTGCCTTGCTGGGTCTGCGGGAAGGGCTCAATAGCTTTGTCAGTGATGAAGGCCAATGGCGCAACAATACCTATGTCCCGGCCTTTATCCGGCGCTATCCCTTTGTTCTGGCGCAGGGCGAAGACGAGCAATTCACCGTCTGCTTTGATGCGGCCTATGCCGGCTGGAATGAATCAGAGGGGCGCGAGCTGTTCTCCGGACAGGGTGAAAACAGCGATTATTTGAATGAGATGATCGGCTTTCTTCAGAACTTTACCGCTGAAATGCAGCGTACGCGCAACTTCATTACTCAGCTACAGTCACTCAAGCTGCTGGCACCGCGCACCCTGAAACTGACCCATGCTAGCGGCGAAAGCTTCATGCTCAAGGACTTTCAGGCAGTGGACGAGGAGGCGTTTCTCAAGCTGGGTGATGAGGATGTGCTGGCGCTGCACAAGGCCGGTTTCCTCGGCTGGATTTATGCCCACCTGATGTCACTGGGTAATGCCAACCATCTGTTTGAACACTACCTCGACGTCAAACAGCGTGCCGCCAAGGCGCACTGAATCAACTAAGAGCCTATAGCTAGTGAGCCGCTGAAAACGCAGGTAGCTTTCAGTGGTTCGCTAGGCGCAGGTGCGGTTTCTGCCATTGCGTTTGGCCTGATACATCAGCTTGTCACAGCGTTCAAGCAGCTCACGTCGGCTTTCTGGCTGGCGATAGGTGGCAACACCAATACTGGCCGTGACCGGCAGAGAAACGCCGTCAATCTCAAACTGCATTTGCTCTATAGCCAGGCGAATGCGTTCGGCCACCAGCGTCGCAGGACCGTGCTCGGTATTGCCAAGTACAATGACAAATTCTTCCCCGCCCAGTCGAAATACACCGTCCACTTCACGCAGACACTGACTGATGCAGTTAACCGTAGCCATCAGCACTTCATCGCCGTAGGCGTGCCCAAAGCGGTCGTTGATCGATTTGAAGTGGTCAATGTCCAGCAGCAATATCGAGAGCGCTTGATTGTGTCGTGTAGCCAGCCGGATCTCGCGATCAAGGGCCTGCTCCAGCGCCATGCGATTACCAATGCCGGTCAGACTGTCGGAGTGAGCTGAGAAGACGGCCTCACGGAATAGCAGAGCGTTGCGCAGCGGATAAAGCAGCGTGCCTAGCAGGGCTTCAAGGCCAGCCAGTTGTGCCTCTGAAAAGCGCCGGGTGCGGGTAAATTGAATCTCACCCAGATAGTCGCCTTCATGGGTCATGCGATAACTGCAGCGATGCAGGCTGAGCTGACCGATGCGCAGTTGGATCTTCTGCGCGTCGTTGCGGTATTCCAGTGAATCCAGTCCGAGGAAACGGTTCAACTGGCGGAAAAACATTTCCAGCACCTGTTCCAGCTCCAGCGTGGTTTGCAGCTGCATGCCCAGTTGCTGTTGGACAGCATGCAGGCTTGGGGCTGAGGCAGGCCGCTCTGGCAAGGCAGCAGTCTTGCTCGCCTGGTTCAGTTTGAGCCTGGCGGAATCAAAATCAATGGTGTTGCCCTGGGTTAGCGTCATGATCAATCCTGCACTGCATTAAGATTAATCAGTTGAAAGCAGACTTCGTGCCATAATTTTAAAAACGATTAAAATCATGTGGTTGGTGATTGTATTGCAGTTTCATGTAGCAAAAGCGGCAGAAGTTTGCCGCCTTTGCAGGGCCGTCTGGATTGTCAGTGTCAGAAAAGCGTCTTACTGAGCATCCAGCGCCTGGCCATTGGTGCTTATGCTGTCAGGGCCAAGCAAGTAGAGAAAAGCCGGCATGATGTCGGCAGGCACCGGGTTGGTTTCCGGCGGCTCCCCCGGGTAAGCCGCGGCACGCATGGCGGTGCGGGTGGCACCGGGATTCAGGCTGTTGACGCGAATCGCGCTGGTACCGTCCTGTTCGTCTGCCAGCACCTGCATCAGGCCCTCAACGGCAAACTTGCTGACCGCATAGGGCCCCCAGTAGGCACGGCCCTTGCGCCCGACACTGGAGGACAGCAGCACCACCGAGGCGTCAGTGGCGGCGCGCAGCAGTGGCATCATTGCCTTGGTCAGCAGGAAGGGCGCGTTGACGTTGACCTGCATGACCTGCAGCCAGCTTTCCGCCTTGACCTGATCAAGCAGGGTCCGCGGACCCAGCACGGCAGCGTTGTGGACCAGGCCGTCAAGTTTGCCAAAGGTCTCGAACAATTGCTCGGCGAGGTCGTTGTAATCCTTCTCCAGAGCCGTTTCCAGGTTCAGCGGACAGAGTGCCGGTTGCGGGTAGCCGGCGGCTTCGATCTCATCATAAACCGCTTCCAGTTTGCCGGGGGTCTTGCCGATCAGCACCACAGTGGCACCGTGGGCTGCGCAGCTGAGCGCACAGGCACGGCCAATGCCATCACCGGCGCCGGTAATCAGAATGACCCGGTCCTTGAGCAGATCCTGGGGGGCGTTGTAATCAAACATCGAGGCTCTCCTGATCCAATCCTTGCTGCAGCCAGGGGCGCAGCTCGGTGGCATGGTTGACGAGGTGGCTGGCGTGCCAGCTCGCCGGATTTTCACTGGTTGGAATATAGCCATACAGCGCGGCTATGGTCGGCATGCCGGCGGCGATACCCGCTTGAATGTCACGCAGATGATCACCGATGAATACCGATGACTGCGGCTTCACGCCCATGGCCGCGCAGGCCTTGAGCAAAGGTTCGGGGTGCGGCTTGCTGAAGCTGACCTGATCGGGACAGATCAGGCTTTGGCAGCGCTGGCCGTAGCCCATGGCATCCATCAGCGGGATGCTGAAGCGACTCAGCTTGTTGGTCACCACGCCCCAGGGCAAGCCTCTCTCATCCAGCCAGTCGAGCAGCGGTTCGATGCCGTCAAAGGGGCGGGTATGCACAGCCAGGTCGCGTTCGTAGCGTTGCAGGAAGTCGTCACGCAGCGCCGCCATCAAGGGGGCATCCGCGCTGATGTCGAAGGCGGCGCAGAGCATGCCAACGGAACCGTTCGAGACCTGGGCCCGGACCACATCCGCCGGGACCGGTGGCAGACCGCGTTCGGCGGCCATGCGCAGAATGATGCTGAGAAAGTCCTCAACGGTGTCCAGCAGGGTGCCGTCCAGATCGAACAGCACGCTGGTGATGGGCTGCTTACTCACTGCGGTGGGTGTGGATCATGTAGTTGACGTCGACGTTCTGTTCCAGCCTGTAGACCTTGGTCAGCGGGTTGTAGGTCAGACCGATGATGTCCTGCAGATCCAGTCCGGCCTCGCGCGACCAGGCACCGAGCTCGGCCGGCTTGATGAATTTGGCAAATTCGTGGGTACCGCGTGGCAGCAGACGCAGAACGTACTCGGCACCGACAATGGCAAACAGGAAGGATTTGGGGTTGCGATTGATGGTCGAGAAAAATACCTCGCCGCCGGGCTTCACCAGGGCCGCGCAGGCGCGAATCACCGACGAGGGATCCGGTACATGCTCGAGCATTTCCAGGCAGGTGACCACGTCATAGTGTCCGGGTTGCTCTTCGGCCAGTTGCTCGGCCGTGGTCTGCCGGTAATCGACCTCGACGCCGGATTCCAGTTGGTGCAGTCGCGCTACGGCCAGCGGCGCTTCGCCCATGTCGATACCGGTCACGCTGGCGCCGCGCAGGGCCATGGCCTCAGCCAGAATGCCGCCGCCGCAGCCGACATCGAGTACGGTCTTGCCGGCCAGACCGACCCTTTCGTCAATCCAGTTGGTGCGCAAGGGATTGATCTGATGCAGTGGCTTGAACTCACTGTTGCGGTCCCACCAGCGACTGGCCAGGGCCTCGAATTTGGCGATTTCCGCGTGGTCGACATTAAGCGTCATGGCTATCTCCCTGTTTGATCTGTTGTGCCCAGTGCGCCACGCCCTGCAGCAATTGGTCCTGTGCTGGCAGAAGCAGGCGGCCGTCACGCACCTTGGCGCGTCCGGCGACCCAGACATCCGATACCTGGCTGGCGTTGCAGGTGTAGAGCAGTTGTGACACCGGGTGGTATACCGGTTGACTGGCCAGACCGCCAAGATTGATGGCAGCCAGGTCGGCGAATTTGCCCGGCTCCAGCGAGCCGGTTTGCTCGCCCAGTCCCAGCGCCATGGCGCCGCCCAGGGTGGCCATATGCAAGGCACGATGGGCATCCACAGCGGTCGGCTGGCCAGACAGACTCTTGGCCAGCAGGGCGGCAGTGCGCATCTCGCCAAACATGTCCAGATCGTTGTTGCTGGCCGCGCCATCCGTACCGAGGGCGACATTGATATCAGCTTCAAGCAGGCGCTGCACCGGGCAATTGCCGCTGGCCAGCTTCATGTTCGATTCCGGGCAATGGACAATCTGTACGGCAAAGTCGTGCAGCAATTGCAGGTCGGCATCATCAACCTGGGTCATATGCACGGCCTGCAGGCGCGGACTCAGCAGGCCAAGACGGCGCAGACGCTCGAGCGGGCGCATGCCGGTCGCCTGCACGGCCTGTTCGACCTCGAAGGCGGTCTCATGGATATGCATGTGTACCGGCAACTCCAGCTCATCAGCCAGGGTTCGGACCCGGATCAGCGTCTCATCGCCAACGGTATAGGGCGCATGGGGGCCAAAGGCGACGCTGATCAGGCCACTGTGCTTCATTTCATCGTGCAGGCGCAGGCCCTTGGAGATCGCCTCGGCGCTGTCGCGGGCGCCGGGAATCGGGTTGTCGATGACTGGAAAGGCCAGTTGCGCTCGCATGCCAGCATCCAGTGCCACCCTGGCGGCGATATCCGGGAAAAAGTACATGTCGGCAAAACAGGTGGTGCCACCGCGCAGCATTTCGGCGACCGCCAATTGGGTGCCGACCCGGACGAAGTCCTCGCTGACCCACTTGCCCTCGGCCGGCCAGATATGCTGGTTCAGCCAGGTCATCAGCGGCAGATCGTCTGCCAGACCGCGGAACAGGCTCATGGCCGCATGGCCATGGGCGTTGACCAGCCCGGGGATCAGCACATGATCAGGTAATACGCGGCGTTCCAGTGCCTGCAGTTCATTGGCGCGGGCATCCGGGAGAATCGCCAGAATGCGGCCCTGATGCACGGCCAGGCTGTGGCCCTCAAGGACACTGCCGGCTGGGACGACGGGCACAATCCAGCGCGCCGAGATGATCAGGTCAAGGGTGTCTGGTAAGGGGCTCATGGGCAGCTCTGATTGTTTCATGGGCGGCAGTATAACGTCTGCCTGCGGCCTGTGCAGGTGCATTTCATTACCGCGTTCGTCAGGCTGGCGGCTGCACAGGTATACTCTTCCTTTTTTTGGAATCGAGCATGCCTTCGAGTCGTCCTACCGAAACAATTGATGCTGTCCGCGCTCTGGCCTGGCAGGACGGCGTGCTGCGCCTGCTGGATCAGCGTCAACTGCCGGGCACACAGGCCTATCTGGAGTGCACCGATGGGGCAACAGTAGCGCAGGCCATTCGCGATATGGTGGTACGTGGCGCGCCGGCCATTGGTATTGCTGCGGCCTACGGTATTGCCCTGAGTGCCGCACAGATTGCCGACAGCAAGGATTGGATTGCGGCACTGGAAGCAGACTTTCAGCGTCTGGAGAGTGCCCGGCCAACGGCGGTCAACCTGTCCTGGGCCCTGCGCATGATGCGCGAGCGCCTGCAACGGCTGGGGCCTGATCAGGATGTGCCGGCGCGCTTGCTGGAGGCCGCCAAAGGCATTCACGAGAGTGACATTGAGGCCAATCTGACCATGGGTCGGCTGGGCATGGAGCTGATTCGCAAACACCAGAAGCAGAAACAGAACCTGATGACCCACTGTAATGCTGGCGCCCTGGCTACCGGTGGCTACGGTACTGCGCTCGGGGTGATTCGCGCGGCCCATGCCGCCGGGCTGGTTGATCAGGTGTTTATTGATGAAACCCGGCCCTGGTTGCAGGGCTCACGGCTGACCGCCTGGGAATTGCAGCAGGACAACATCGCCGCGCGCATCAGCGTCGACTCGGCGGCCGGACACCTGATGAAGACCGAGCAGATCACCTGGGTGATAGTCGGCGCTGACCGTATTGCCGCCAACGGTGACGTGGTCAACAAGATCGGCACCTATGGACTGTCGATTCTGGCCATGCACCATGGCCTGCGTTTTATGGTGGTGGCGCCCAGCTCAACTATTGATATGGCACTGGAAAACGGCGATGAGGTCGAAATCGAGGAGCGCCCGGCCAGTGAGTTGCTGACCCTGGGGGCGCAGTCACTGGATACCGGTGTGCCGGTGTTCAATCCGGTGTTTGATGTAACCCCGGCTGATCTGATCGACGTGATCGTTACCGAAAAGGGCATTGTCGAGCGCCCGGACGCGCGCAAAATGGCGGATTTGATGAGCTCACGCCACCTGCATTGAGTGCCTCGGTCACACCCTGTCTGTTTTTACCCTTTATATGGCCCGCTGAGGTGTCTTTCGGCTCCCTCAGCGGCCGCCGCTGTGGTATCCTACCGGGCTTTGAGCAGGGCCCCTGTATCAGGGTTGGCTGAAAGCGTCATAACGCCTCATGCTGGCTCGCAGAGCCCCTGAATGCGCAGATAATTTGCAATGGGCATCATCAGGTTGCCGACAATAAAAGGAATGCCGTTTCATGGGTGAACTGGCCAAAGAAATCCTTCCAGTCAATATCGAAGACGAACTGAAACAGTCCTACCTGGATTACGCCATGAGCGTGATCGTCGGGCGGGCATTGCCGGACGTGCGTGACGGCCTCAAGCCGGTTCACCGCCGCGTGCTGTTCGCCATGAGCGAACTGGGTAACGACTGGAATAAGCCGTACAAGAAATCGGCCCGTGTGGTCGGTGACGTGATCGGTAAATATCACCCGCACGGTGATTCGGCGGTATACGACACCATCGTTCGTATGGCGCAGCCGTTCTCCCTGCGCTACCTGCTGGTCGATGGCCAAGGCAACTTCGGTTCGGTCGACGGCGACAACGCCGCCGCCATGCGTTACACCGAAATCCGCATGACCAAGCTGGCCCATGAGTTGCTGGCCGACCTGGACAAGGAAACCGTTGACTGGGTGCCCAACTATGACGGCACCGAGCAGATTCCGGCGGTGCTACCGACCAAGGTGCCCAACCTGCTGATCAACGGCTCCAGCGGTATTGCCGTGGGCATGGCGACCAATATTCCGCCGCACAATCTGACCGAAGTGATCAACGCCTGTCTGGCGCTGATCGCTAATCCGGACATGAGCATTGCCGAACTGATGGAACATATCCCCGGTCCGGACTTCCCGACCGCCGGTATCATCAATGGCCGTGCTGGCATCGTTGAAGCCTACAACACCGGTCGCGGCCGCATTTATGTGCGGGCCCGCTGCGAAATTCAGGATATCGACAAGGTCGGTGGCCGCCAGCAGATCATCATTCATGAACTCCCTTATCAGTTGAATAAAGCGCGTCTGATCGAAAAGATCGCCGAGCTGGTCAAGGAGAAGAAGATCGAGGGCATTACCGAGCTGCGTGACGAGTCCGACAAGGACGGCATGCGCGTGGTCATCGAGTTGCGCCGCGGTGAAGTGGCCGAGGTGGTGCTCAACAACCTGTATATCCAGACCCAGATGCAGAGTGTGTTCGGCATCAATATCGTCGGTCTGCTGGACGGCCAACCACGCATCCTGAACCTCAAGGAACTGCTCGACGCCTTTATCCGTCACCGCCGTGAGGTAGTGACCCGACGTACTGTTTTCGAACTGCGCAAGGCCCGCGAACGCGGTCACATCCTTGAAGGTCAGGCTGTCGCCCTGTCGAACATCGACCCGGTGATCGCCATGATCAAGGCCTCGCCGACACCGGCTGAAGCCAAGGAGCGTCTGATCGCTGCTGGCTGGGAGCCGGGTGCGGTAGTCGATATGGTCGAGCGCGCCGGTGCCGATTCCTGCCGTCCGGACGGACTGGATGAGCAATTTGGTCTGCGCGACGGCAAGTATTACCTGTCACCGGAACAGGCCCAGGCCATTCTTGAGCTGCGCTTGCACCGCCTGACCGGTCTTGAGCACGAGAAGCTGTTGGCCGAATATCAGGAAATCCTCCTGCAGATCGGCGAGCTGCTGCGCATCCTCAACAGTCAGGAACGCCTGATGGAAGTGATCGTTGAGGAGCTGGAGAAGATCAAGGCCGATTTTGGTGACGCGCGGCGTACTGAAATTGTTGCTTCACGCATGGATCTGACCATTGGTGATCTGATTACCGAAGAAGAGCGCGTGGTGACCATCTCCCACGGCGGTTATGCCAAGAGCCAACCCTTGACCGATTACCAGGCCCAGCGCCGTGGCGGTCGTGGCAAGTCGGCCACCGGCGTCAAGGATGAGGATTACGTTGAACATCTGTTGGTCGCCAACAGCCATGCCACCCTGTTGCTGTTCTCGAGCAAGGGCAAGGTTTACTGGCTGAAGACCTATGAAATTCCGGAAGCCTCGCGCACGGCGCGGGGTCGGCCGATGGTCAACCTGTTGCCGCTGGAGGAGGGTGAACGCATCACCGCCATGCTGCAGATCGACCTCGAGGCGCTGCAACAGAGTGCCGGTGCCGACGAGGAACTGGATGAAGACAGTCCGGTGATCGAAGGCGAGCTGCTGGAACCCGACGTCGACAGCGAATCCGAGGAAGAATCGGACGATGATCAGGACGAACCGACCGGCGCCTATATCTTCATGGCTACCGCGCGCGGCACGGTCAAGAAGACCCCGCTGGTGCAGTTCAGTCGGCCCCGCAGCAACGGTCTGATTGCCCTGCGTCTGGATGAAGGCGATACCCTGATTGCGGCCGCCATCACCGATGGTGCGCGTGACATCATGCTGTTCTCCGATGGCGGCAAGGTGATTCGCTTCAAGGAACGCCATGTGCGCACCATGGGCCGTACTGCCCGGGGTGTTCGCGGCATGCGTCTGGCTGAAGGTCAGCGTCTGATTTCCATGCTGATCCCGGAGCCTGAGGTGCAGATTCTGACCGCCTCGGCGCGGGGTTACGGCAAGCGCACCCAACTTGAGGAATTCCCGCGTCGTGGACGTGGCGGTCAGGGCGTGATTGCCATGGTCAGCAACGAACGTAACGGCGGACTGGTGGGTGCCGTGCAGGTGGTTGATGGTGACGAGATCATGCTGATTTCCGATCAGGGCACACTGGTGCGTACCCGCGTCAGTGAGGTCTCGCGTCTGTCACGCAATACCCAGGGCGTTACCCTGATCAAGCTGGCCACCGACGAGAAACTGGTCGGTCTGGAGCGGGTGCTTGAGCCGGAAGATGATGGTCTGGAAGAGACGCTGGATGCCGTCGATGACGAGCAGGTGTCGCTGGATGAAACCGTCGTTGACGATCAGGCGTCAGCGACAGACGAGCAGGAGTAACCCGTACTGTGAGCAAGCGTTTGTTCAACTTCTGTGCCGGCCCGGCTGCGCTGCCGGAGGCCGTGCTGCAACAGGCCCAGGCCGAACTGCTGGACTGGCAGGGCAAGGGTCTGTCGGTGATGGAAATGAGTCATCGCAGTGACGAGTTTGTCAGTGTCGCAGAGACAGCCGAGCAGGACCTGCGCGACCTGCTGAGCATCCCTGATAATTACAAGGTGCTGTTCCTGCAGGGCGGCGCCAGTCAGCAGTTTGCCCAGATTCCACTGAACTTTCTGACTGAAGACGGCGTGGCCGACTATATCGATACCGGTATATGGTCGGTCAAGGCGATTGAAGAGGCCGAGCGTTATGGTCGTATCAATGTCGCTGCAAGCGCCAAGGGTTACGATTATTTTGCTATTCCCGGTCAGAATGACTGGCGCCTGAGCAATGACGCGGCCTATGTACACTATACCCCGAATGAAACCATCGGTGGCCTGGAGTTTGGCTGGATTCCCGAGGTCGGTGATGTACCGCTGATTGCCGACATGTCCTCGACCATTCTCTCGCGTCCGCTGGATGTCTCGCGTTTTGGCATGATCTACGCCGGCGCGCAGAAAAATATTGGCCCCAGCGGGCTGGTGGTGGTCATCGTGCGTGAAGATCTGCTCGGTCAGGCCCGCAGCCTCTGTCCAACCATGCTGGATTACAGCGTCGCGGCAAAGAATGCGTCGATGTACAACACTCCGCCGACCTTCGGCTGGTATCTGGCGGGTCTGATCTTCAAATGGTTGAAGCAGCAGGGCGGTCTCGAGGCCATGCAGCGGATCAACGATGCCAAACAGCGTACGCTGTACGGCGCAATTGATCGCAGTGAGCTGTATAGCAACCCGATCAATACCTCGGACCGCTCTTGGATGAATGTGCCGTTCAGGCTGGCCGATGATCGGCTGGACAAGTCGTTCCTGGCCGGTGCTGAAGAGCGCGGCCTGCTGAATCTCAAGGGTCACCGCTCGGTCGGTGGCATGCGTGCGTCGATTTACAACGCCGTCAGCCAGCAAGCGGTTGATGCGCTGGTGGCCTACATGGCTGAGTTTGAACAAAAGCAGGGTTGATGATCATGTCCGATGAAGACCAGCTCAAGGCACTGCGTAACCGCATTGACGCGATCGACGAGAAGGTTCTCGAACTGATCAGCGAACGTGCCAAATGTGCTCAGACAGTGGCGCAGGTCAAGCAGAAAGCCCTGCCCGAAGGCGCCAAGCCGGTATTTTACCGCCCCGAGCGTGAAGCCTGGGTGCTCAAGCACATCATGGAGCTGAACAAGGGGCCTCTCGATAATGAGGAGATGGCCCGGTTGTTCCGCGAGATCATGTCCGCTTGTCTGGCCCTTGAACAACCGCTGAAAGTCGCCTATCTGGGGCCGGAAGGCACCTTTACCCAGGCGGCGGCGCTCAAGCACTTCGGTCATTCGGTGATCAGCGTGCCGATGGCCGCGATTGACGAAATCTTCCGTGAGGTCGCCGCTGGCGCAGTCCAGTTTGGTGTGGTGCCGGTGGAAAACTCCACCGAAGGCGCCATAAACCACACCCTGGACAGCTTCCTTGAGCACGATATGGTGATCTGCGGTGAAGTCGAATTGCGCATTCACCATCATTTGCTGGTCGGCGACAACACCAAGACCGACAAGATCTCCCGGGTCTATTCCCACGCCCAGTCACTGGCCCAGTGCCGCAAGTGGCTGGACGCGCACTATCCGAATGTCGAGCGCGTGGCGGTGGCCAGTAATGCCGAGGCCGCCAAGCGGGTCAAGGGTGAGTGGAATTCCGCGGCGATTGCCGGTGATATGGCCTGTGAACTGTATGGCCTGACACGCATTGCTGAAAAAATCGAAGACCGCCCGGATAATTCCACGCGCTTTCTGATCATCGGTAGCCAGACCGTGCCACCGACCGGTGACGACAAGACCTCGATCATTGTTTCGATGCGCAATAAGCCGGGTGCGCTGCATCACCTGCTGCAGCCGTTCCACAACAACGGCATCGACCTGACACGCATCGAAACACGGCCCTCGCGCAGTGGCAAATGGACCTATGTATTCTTTATAGACTTCTTCGGCCACCAGCAGGATCCGCTGATCAAGGACGCGCTGGAGAAGATCAACGATGAATCCGTGGCCCTCAAGGTGCTGGGTTCGTATCCGAAGGCCGTACTCTGAATCGTCAGCCACAAGCTTCAAGCGACAAGCTGCAAGCAACTGCAGTCTCCCGTGGCTTGAAGCTTGCAGCTTATAGCTTGAGGCTTGTTTATGACCTGTGATTTCCTCAGCCTGGCTCAGCCGGGTGTGCAAAAGCTGTCTCCCTACGTGCCCGGCAAGCCGGTCGAGGAGTTGGCGCGTGAGTTTGGTTTGCGGCCGCAGGATATCGTCAAACTGGCCAGTAACGAGAATCCTCTGGGGCCCAGCCCGCGCGCCATTGAGACGATCAAGGCGGCTCTGCCGGAGATGACGCGCTATCCCGACGGCAACGGCTTTGCGCTGAAAAGCGCGCTGTCAGAGCGCCTCGGCGTCAGCCCGGCGATGATTACCCTGGGTAACGGATCCAACGACATTCTCGAGCTGATCACCCGCGCCTTTGTCGGGCCGCAGCATGAGGTGGTGTTCAGCCAGCACGCCTTTGCCGTCTACCCGATTGTCACCCAGGCCGTGGGCGCCCGTGCCGTGGTAGTGCCGGCCCGTGACTGGGGGCATGATCTTGAGGCCATGGCGGCCGCGATCACACCGGCTACCCGGCTGGTGTTCATTGCCAACCCGAATAACCCGACCGGCACCTGGATTGACGCGGCGGCCCTTGAGGCTTTCCTCGCCCGGGTTCCCGAGCAGGTCATCGTTGTGCTGGATGAGGCCTATACCGAGTATGTGGAAAACGGTGAAGTGCCCAACGGCATGGACTATCTGGCGCGTTACCCCAATCTGCTGGTCTCACGTACCTTCTCCAAGGCCTACGGTCTGGCGGCGCTGCGTGTCGGTTACGCGGTCTGTCAGCCGGCCATTGCCGATGCCATGAACCGCGTACGCCAACCCTTCAACGTCAACAGCCTGGCTCTGGCGGCGGCGGTTGCGACCCTGGCCGATGCCGATTATCTGGCCGCCAGCTGCAAGGTCAACCGCGAAGGCATGGCCCAGCTTGAGGCGGGCTTTGCGGTCCTGGGTCTGAACTGGATTCCCTCGCGGGGCAACTTTATTGCCGTGGATCTGGGCCGTGATGCGTCTGGCATTTATCAGGCGCTGCTGCGTCAGGGCGTGATCGTGCGCCCGGTCGGCAACTATGAAATGCCCAATCACCTGCGGGTGTCCATTGGCCTGGCCCAGGAAAACCAGCGCTTCCTTGACGTGCTGGGACAGGTTCTGGCCCGTGAGTAATGTCAGCAGCCTGTCATCTTCCTCTGTCAAGATCGGCCGCCTGACGGTTGTCGGGCTGGGTCTGATCGGCGGCTCCTTTGCCAAGGGGCTGCGTGAGGCGGGCGTCTGCGGCGAGGTGGTGGGCTGTGATGCTGACCCGATAGCACGGCGTCTGGCCTTGCCTTTGGGCGTGGCTGATCGGGTTACCGCTGACCTGGCCGAGGCCGTGCAGGGCGCGGATGTGATCATGCTTGCGGTGCCGGTACTGGCCATGGAGCGGGTGCTGGCTGAGCTGGCGCAGCTGGATCTTGGCGATGCCGTGCTGACCGATGTCGGCAGCACCAAGGATGCCGTGGTCAAGGCGGTCGACAAGGCCTTTGGTGGTGTTCCGGCGCGCTTTGTCCCCGGTCATCCGATTGCCGGTTCGGAAAAGAGCGGTGTCGAGGCCGCCAAGGCGGGTCTGTTCAATCATCACAAGGTGATCCTCACACCACTTGAGAACACCAGTGAAGAGGCGTTACAGCTGGTCAGCAGCCTGTGGCAACAGCTGGGAGCGGATGTCGAGCATATGCCGTTGGCCGACCACGACGAAGTGCTTGCGGCCACCAGCCATCTGCCCCATCTGCTGGCCTTTTCGCTGGTCGATACGCTGGCGGCGCGCAGCCAGAATCTGGATATTTTCCGCTATGCCGCTGGCGGATTTCGTGATTTTACCCGGATTGCTGCCAGCGATCCGGTGATGTGGCGGGATGTCTTTATCGCCAACAGGGAAGCCGTCCTGCGTAGTCTGGACGCCTTTACCCGGGATTTATCAGGCTTGCGCCAGGCCATTGAGGCCGGAGATGCCAACACCTTGCTCGGGGTCTTTACCCGGGCCAAGTCGGCGCGCGAGCATTTCAGTACAATTTTGGCCCGCAGGGCGTATATGGAACCTATGCAGAATCAGATCAGCAACTTTATTGCCAGTCCCGGTGCCCAGGTACAGGGTCGTATCCGTGTTCCCGGAGACAAGTCGATCTCCCACCGCTCGATCATGCTCGGCTCGCTGGCCGAGGGCGTGACCCAGATTGAGGGCTTTCTTGAGGGTGAGGACAGTCTGGCTACGCTGCAGGCGTTCCGCGACATGGGCGTGGTGATAGAGGGGCCGCACCATGGCCGCGTGACCATCAATGGCGTCGGTCTGCATGGTCTCAAGGCGCCTCCGGGGCCGCTCTATGTGGGTAACTCCGGCACCTCCATGCGTCTGCTGGCGGGGTTGTTGTCCGGTCAGAGCTTTGACAGCGTGATGATGGGCGATGCCTCGCTGTCCAAGCGCCCCATGGGTCGGGTGGCCAAGCCGCTGAGGGAAATGGGCGCCCAGATCGAGACTGGTGACGATGGTCGTCCGCCGCTGCATATCAAGGGTGGCAGTCCGCTGACCGGTATGGACTATGTCATGCCCATGGCCAGTGCCCAGGTCAAATCCTGCCTCTTGCTGGCCGGGCTCTATGCGGCCGGCAGTACCTCGGTGGTCGAGCCGGCACCGACCCGTGATCATACCGAACGCATGCTCAAGGGCTTTGGCTATCCGGTCAGGGTCGAGGGCGCCAAGGTCACCATCGAGCCCGGCCACAAGCTCAGCGCCTGCAAGATTGACGTGCCGGCGGATATCTCCTCGGCGGCTTTCTTTATGGTTGCTGCCAGCATTGCCGAGGGTTCAGATCTGACTCTTGAGCATGTCGGCATCAACCCGACCCGGGTCGGTGTGATCAATATTCTGCGCGCCATGGGCGGCGATATCACCCTGGAAAACCAGCGTGAGGTCGGCGGTGAGCCGGTCGCGGACATCCGCATCCGCTCAGCCAGGCTCAAGGGCATCGATATCCCGGTTGACCAGGTGCCGCTGGCGATTGACGAATTCCCGGTACTCTTTATTGCCGCCGCCTGTGCCGAAGGTCGTACCATTCTGCGTGGCGCCGAGGAACTGCGGGTCAAGGAGTCCGATCGTATCCAGGTCATGGCCGATGGTCTGCAGACACTGGGTATCAAGGCCGAGCCGACCCACGATGGCATCATCATCGAGGGTGGCCAATTGCAGAGTGGTCAGGTTGACAGCCACGGTGACCACCGTATTGCCATGTCTTTCAGCGTCGCCTCGTTGCGCGCCAGCGGCGATATCCGCATCACCGATTGCGCCAATGTGGCGACATCATTCCCGGGCTTTGTCGAGCTGGCCAGTTCGGTCGGCATTCAGGTCCGGTTGGAGGAAACGGCGTGACGGAACACTCGATACCAGTCATTACCCTGGATGGCCCAGGCGGTTCCGGCAAGGGCACCATTGCCGGCTTGCTGGCCAATAGTCTGGGTTGGAATCTGCTCGATTCCGGCGCCCTGTATCGGCTGTTGGCCTATGCCGCGCAGAATCATGGTGTGGATCTGACCAACGAAGAGGGGCTCAAGGCCCTGGCCGCCCATCTGGATGTGCAGTTTGTGGCTGACGACGGCCATCGCGAGCAGCGCATCATACTGGAAGGCGAAGAAGTGACCCGCGCCATCCGCACTGAAACCATGGGCGCGGGCGCCTCCCAGGTGGCCGCCATTCCCGCCGTGCGTGAAGCCCTGCTGCAACGCCAGATCGCCTTCCGTGAGTCCCCGGGACTGGTGGCTGACGGTCGCGACATGGGTACGGTGGTGTTCCCCGATGCCCGTTTGAAAGTGTTTCTGACCGCCAGTCCGCAACAACGTGCGCAGCGCCGTCATAGGCAGTTGCTCGAAAAGGGTGAAACTGCTAATCTTGCGGGTCTTCTTGACGAGATTATGGCCCGCGATGAGCGTGACATGAATCGTAGCGTGGCTCCACTGCGTCCAGCAGACGATGCCATCGTCCTCGATTCCACCGATCTTTCCATAGAAGACGTACTTGAAACAGTGCTGCGTGAAGCGCAAAAACGCGACTTGCAGGGCTGATCAGGGCATCCACTGCCGGGTTAACCAGCCAGGCCGGCAGCGGTCATTTTATAATCAACCCACATTAGCTGGTGATGTGGCGGGTACGTTGGCTGCAGGGCGCGCGATACAAAGCGGCCAGGCGGTTACTGCCTAAATAACCATTTACAGGATTCCAAATGAGCGAAAGCTTTGCCGAACTTTTTGAAGAAAGTCTAGTAACCCTCGACATGCAGCCGGGTTCCATCATCACCGGTATCATCGTGGACATCGACTCCGATTGGGTCACCGTCCATGCTGGCTTGAAGTCTGAAGGTGTCATCCCGCGTGAGCAGTTCCTGAACGATCAGGGCGAGCTGACCATCAAAGTGGGTGATGAGGTTCACGTTGCACTGGAAGCCGTTGAAGACGGTTTCGGTGAAACCAAACTGTCCCGTGAGAAGGCCAAGCGCGCCGAATCCTGGAAAGTCCTCGAAGCAGCTTTCGCCGCAGAAGAAATCGTCAAGGGTGTTATCAACGGCAAGGTCAAAGGTGGCTTTACCGTCGACGTCAACACCATCCGCGCGTTCCTGCCTGGCTCCCTGGTCGATGTCCGCCCTGTGCGCGACACCACCCACCTGGAAGGCAAGGAACTGGAATTCAAGGTCATCAAGCTTGACCAGAAGCGCAACAACGTTGTCGTTTCCCGCCGTGCCGTCCTCGAAGCCGAGAACAGTGCCGAGCGTGAAGCCCTGCTGGAAACCCTGCAGGAAGGCCAGGTTGTCAAAGGTATCGTCAAGAACCTCACAGATTACGGCGCATTCGTCGATCTGGGCGGCGTAGACGGCCTGCTGCACATCACTGACATGGCGTGGAAGCGTATCAAGCATCCTTCCGAAATCGTCAATGTTGGCGACGAGATCGACGTCAAAGTGCTGAAGTTCGACCGCGAGCGCAACCGCGTTTCTCTGGGTCTGAAGCAGCTGGGCGAAGATCCATGGGTCGCTATCACTGGTCGCTACCCAGAAGGTACCCGTGTTACCGCCAAGGTCACCAACCTCACCGATTACGGCTGCTTTGCCGAGCTGGAAGAGGGCGTTGAAGGTCTGGTACACGTATCCGAAATGGATTGGACCAACAAGAACATCCATCCTTCCAAAGTTGTCCAGGTGGGCGACGATGTAGAAGTCATGGTTCTGGATATCGACGAAGACCGTCGTCGTATCTCCCTGGGCATCAAGCAGTGCAAGATGAACCCATGGGAAGAGTTCTCCAGCAAGTTCAACAAGGGCGACAAGATCTCCGGCTCCATCAAGTCGATCACCGATTTCGGTATCTTCATTGGTCTGGACGGCGGCATCGATGGTCTGGTTCACCTGTCCGACATTTCCTGGAACGAAGTGGGCGAAGAAGCCGTACGTCGTTTCAAGAAGGGCGACGAGATCGAAACTGTCATCCTGTCTGTTGACCCGGAGCGCGAGCGCATCTCCCTGGGCGTCAAGCAGCTGGAAGACGATCCGTTCTCCAACTTCGCTTCGCTGAACGAGAAAGGCACCATCATCAACGGTATCGTCAAGGAAGTTGACGCCAAGGGCGCTGTAATAACCCTGGCCGATGAAATCGAAGGCACATTGAAAGCCTCCGAAATCAGCCGTGATCGTGTTGAAGATGCGCGCAACGTGTTGAATGTTGGCGACGAAGTCGAAGCCAAGATCATCAGCATCGACCGCAAGAGCCGCGTCATCAGCCTGTCCATCAAGGCCAAGGACGTTGAAGACGAGAAAGAAGCCATCCAGGGTCTGCGTCAGCAGGAAATGGCCGCTTCCGGTCCGACCACCATCGGTGATCTGATCAAGGCGCAAATGGAGAACAAGGGCAACTAAGCCTTTGTGATCCACAAGAAAAAGGGCGACTTCGGTCGCCCTTTTTTGTGCCCGCTGCTTGGCGCCATGCTGCAAGCCTAAAGCGACAAGCTATAAAGCCGAATCCTTGAGCCGTTCAATTCGGTAGATGTTGTGGATGCAAAGGTATGCCTGTTTATAAAATCTTTGGGGAAGGAGTTCTATGTTGACTGCAGGTACTGCTTGTCACTTGCAGCTTACTGCTTGCCGCTAAAGCCCAAGCGTGGTAAAACCGATGAAAACGGATCTAGCCGATTGAATAAAAAGGAAAAACCATGACCAAGTCGGAGTTGATCGAGCGTATCGTCGAGCAACAGGGGCAGTTGTCGGCAAAGGATGTTGAGTTGGCTATCAAAACCATGCTGGAGCATATGTCCCAGGCGCTGGCGACGGGTGAACGCATCGAGATTCGCGGTTTCGGCAGTTTTTCACTGCATTACCGGGCGCCGCGGGTTGGTCGTAACCCCAAGACCGGCGACTCGGTCGAGCTTGATGGCAAGTATGTCCCGCACTTCAAGCCCGGCAAGGAATTACGCGACCGTGTGAACGAATCCCTGCAAATAGCCTGAAGCGGTATCTGCTACCGCGGCGGCTGGGCTATACTGCGAGCACACGAATGGATCGGAGTGTTGTGGTATGCAATGGCTTAAACGCGCGGTGCTCATCGTACTTCTATTGCTGGTAGCCCTCGCCACATTGGATTTCATGCTGGAAAACCAGCAAAGTGTGCAACTGCAGTTTCTAGAGCAGCAATCGCCAGCCCTCCCATTATCCCTCTATGTTGTCATTGCCTTTATCCTGGGCAGTCTGTTGGGCGTGTTTATCGGCTGGCTGATTACCACGCGACTGCGTCTGAAACTCATGGTGCAAAGCAATGAGTTGAACAGATACCGCAAGGAAATCGACAAGCTGCGAACGCAAGCCATCAAGGACTGATTGCCATGCAGGAACTGATGTTCCTAGGCCTTTTTGTCGTTGCGCTGGCTATCGGCTGGTATTTGGGTCGGCGTGAGGCAATCAAGGTCGGGTTCATGCTCAAGCCCCATGGCAGTGCGCTGGATCGCCAGTACTTCATCGGCCTTAACTACCTGCTGAACGAACAGCCGGATGAGGCGATCGAAACCTTTATTCGTGCCCTTGAAGTCAATCCTGAAACCGTTGAAACGCATATTGCGATTGGCAAGCTGTTCTGCCAGCGCGGTGACGTTGAGCGGGCCATCAAGGTGCATCAGAATTTATTGGCACGCCCCAATCTGAGCCGTGAACAGGCTGATCATGTGCAGCTTGAGCTGGCCAGGGATTACCTGGCGGTGGGGATGGATCATCGCGCTGAGCGTTTGCTCGAAGAGCTGGTGGAGGTGCGCTCGCCGCTGCGAGAAGAGGCACTGGTCGAGTTGGTCAAGGTCTATGAGCGCGAACACGACTGGAAGCGGGCCATCCAGGTGGGTATCAAGCTGCTTCGCGAACGCGCCGCCTTTTCTGTCACATTGGCCCATTATTATTGCGAAAGCGCTCAGCTGCCGCTGAAGAACAATGAATTGCCGCAGGCTCGCAGCCTGTTGAAGCAGGCGCTGGAGATAGACGCTCAGTGCATTCGCGCCCTGTTGATGCTGGCCGAGCTGGAGATAGACCAGGGACAGGCACGGGATGGCGCTCGCTGGCTGCAACGATTGGCTGATACGGATAGCGACTTTGTGCCTCAGGCCTTGCCGCTGATGCGTCGCTGCGCTGATAATGCAGCCCTGAATATGCCGGTCTTTCTTGATCAGGTGATTGCTGCCAGTGCACACTCGCCGATGCCGGTGATTCTGGCCAAGGCAGACGAAATGCGTGCTTCTTCGAGTCTCAGCGAGATCAGTCGGTTTGTACTCGGGCATATTCAGCAGCGGCCATCCCTACGCGGATTGCTTTATTTGATTGACCTGCATAGTGACCATGTTGATGCCAGAGGGCGAGACAATCTCCTGATCCTGCGGTCTATTGTCGAGGCGCTGATCACGGGAAAGCCGGCTTTTCGCTGCTCCGCTTGCGGTTTTTCAGCCAAGCGCCTGCATTGGCAATGCCCCACTTGCCATGGTTGGTCGACCATCAGACCCCTCAAGGGGAGTGAGACTGCCTGAGACAGTCATCCCGCTCGCTTTAACTACAGGAATACTGCATGCCTTGTACTAGCCCCGTAATTGTTGCCCTGGACTTTGCTGATGTTGCGTTGGCCACTCGCCTGGCTGATCAGTTGGATCCCCAGCGCTGCCGCCTCAAGGTCGGGAAAGAGTTGTTTACCAGTGCCGGTCCGGCCGTTGTCGAACAATTGCAAAAGCGCGGCTTCGAGATCTTTCTCGACCTCAAATTCCATGACATTCCCAATACCACCGCCAGTGCCGTGCATGCCGCTGCTGAGCTGGGTGTATGGATGGTCAATGTGCACGCCAGTGGTGGGCGGCGCATGATGGAGGCCTGTCGTGACGTGCTGCAACGGCGCAGTGGTCAACGGCCATTGCTGACGGCCGTGACCGTGTTGACCAGCCTGGAGCAGGAAGACCTGCTGGAAGTGGGTGTGGATATCGAACCCATGGTTCAGGTGCAGCGTCTGGCGCGCCTGACACAGGAGTGCGGGCTGGATGGTGTGGTGTGTTCAGCGCGGGAAGCCAAGGCCTTGCGTGGTGCCCTGGGCGACGACTTCCTGCTGGTAACCCCGGGCATCAGACCTGTGGACAGCAGTGCCGATGACCAGAAGCGTATTGTGACGCCGGCCCAGGCCCTGGAAAACGGCAGCAGTTACCTGGTGATTGGCCGTCCCATCACCCGCGCCGGTTCGCCTACTGCGGCGCTGGACGAGATTCTGCAAAGTCTGTCTGCCTGAGCTGACAACAGACCCGCGGCTGCAGGCTGCGGGTCTGTTCAATACCCTGAGGTCAGGGGGTAATGGCGATTTTCAGCACACCGTCACGCTGATGGCTGAACAGGTCATAGGCCTCGACAATGTCGTCCAGCTTGAAGCGGTGGGTCACCATCGCAGTCAGATCTACCCGACCCGAAGCCACTACCGCCATTAACCGGCGCATGCGCTCCTTGCCGCCCGGGCACAGGGTGGTAACAATCTTGTGATCGCCGAGACCGGCGGCAATGGCATCCAGCGGCATCGACAGCTTGCCGGAGTAGACCCCAAGACTGGACAGCGTACCGCCGGGCTTGAGAACGCGCAGGCAGGACTCAAAGGTTTGCTGGGTACCCAGTGCCTCAATGGCGACATCCACACCCAGACCCTGGGTCAGCGCCATGATGCGTTCCAGTGGGTCTTCTTGCTTGAAATTGATGGTGATATCCGCGCCCAGTTGGCGGGCGATAGCCAGGCGCTCAGGCACGCCATCCACAACAATGATCCGGGTTGCGCCCATGAGTTTGGCCCCAGCCGTCGCGCACAGACCGATCGGACCCTGAGCAAAGATGGCGACCGTATCGCCAATGCGGATATGTCCGTTTTCAGCGCCGCCAAACCCGGTGCTCATGATATCAGGGCACATCAAGACCTGTTCATCACTGAGGTTGTCGGGTACCGGGGTCAGGTTGGCCTGGGCGTTGGGGATCAGCACATATTCGGCCTGACAGCCGTCGATACTGTTGCCCAACTGCCAGCCACCCATGGCCTTGCCACCACATTGGCTGGACACCCCGTCCAGGCAGGGGTGGCACTGACCGCAGGGCGTTATGGCGCCGGCAATCACACGCTGGCCTTCCTTGTAGCCGGTCACGGCATTGCCCAGCTTGGCAATCACACCCACAGGCTCATGGCCTACAATCAGGCCAGGCTTGACCGGGTATTCGCCCTTGAGGATATGCACGTCGGTGCCACAGATGGTTGTCGTGGTGACGCGAAGAACCGCGTCAGTCGGACCAGGGACCGGGATCGGACGCTGCTGGATTTCGATACGTCCCGGTTCGACAAAGACTGCTGCCTTCATAGTGTTCATGCGGGCCTCCTCGGATTAAGCAACCTTGGTTACTCTAGAGCGTCCTGCTCGAGTATAGGTTGATCCTGATCAAGGCCTTTGACATCAGTGCGATGAAGGCAGGCGGATTCAGTCAAAAATACGGTCTATTACTGCCTCAATGACGCCGGTTGTGACCGCCACCAGTACCGCATCGGTGCCGACCTGGCGCCATTCATAACCATCGATTCTCGGTAGTTGGTTATTCAGGCGTGCGTCGAACTGACGAGCGATGCCCGGGGGCAGTGGTTTGCCGCGCGCCAGGTTGCGTCGGATACCCGGTGGCAGGGGCTGAGCGGGTTGCAGGTATTGATGCTGACTGCGCAGTACACTGCGTACCATCTGCTCGTCAAAGAGTTGAGTGCTGCGCTCATCAGTGTGCCGCGGTGAGCCTGACGGGTGGCCCAGGTTGTGCGAGGACGTGCCACGATCATGCGGTGGTTGGGCCAGCAGCAACGGGCTGGCAAGCAGGCAAAGCGTACTCAGGGCCAATAGGGGCAGGCGGGGCAGGTGCATGGTAGATCTCCAGTTGAGATCACCTGATCATCCTCCACCCACTGGCATTTGTCATCGAATGAAATGCTGTGCCGTGCTGGGTCGGTTGCATTCCAGTTGCGCCAGGTCGCCACGCAGTGTCTCAAGGCGGCCGGACATGCGCTGCGTCTGGCGTGATGAGGCCATTTGCAGCACATCCGAGAGCATATCCGCCGCCAGGGCTGTATTGATCTCGGTACGCTGGCGGGACTCGTCCGTCCAGAATTGCTGGCGGTCGGTCAGCAGGCTGACGATGCGTTGATCAAAGCCCGGCTCCTGTCGGTGCGCCAGTGCGGCGGTAAACTGTTCCAGCCAGAATTGGCGGTTATCCAGCCAGACGCGGTTCTGACCGTGCATCTGATCAGACCATTGGTTTATGCGGTTGCGCTGTTCGCGACTCAGGCTGCCCAGCCAGGGCTTCAGGCGCTTTTCCAGACGCTCGCTACGCTGACTGCTTTGGGTGGCTTCATCTGGTGCAACAAAGCGGCTGCGCAGCTCTTCCTGTTGTTTAGCCAGATTGGCTTTCAGTTCCTCGACCTGCTCCTGGCTCATTTGGCTGAGCAGGGTTGCCACGGTCGGGGCTATCTGTTGCAGAACCCTGTCTATTGCGGGCTCGATCTCGGGTATCCGCTCAATCAGGTATTCAGGCTGAATGGCATCACCTGCCAGGCCTGGCTGCAGTTGTCCGATCAGCGTCTGGTAGCGTGGTAGTTCGCTGCTGCAGTGCCAGTTGCGGTGCGCGCGGATCTCTTCAATGAGCCAGCGCTTCTGCTCACGGGTCAGGCTGACGTAATCGCCGCTCTTCCAGTTCACCAGCCACTCAATATTGTCGTAGGCCAGCTTGGTTGCGCTGCAACTGCTCAGCAGGGCCAGCATTAACGTCACCGCGATAAGCCTCAATGACCTGCGCATAAGCTTTGTCCATAATTGTCAGGTTTCAGTCTAGCCGCATGTCCGTCGGCCAGTAAGGTCGAGATGTTTCATTTGTCGTCAGTCCAGCCGCTGCTCAGTGGCGCAAGTCCTTTACCCAGGCCATGCACAGCAGGCTGAAAAACAGTGCCGCCGCACCCAACCACAGGGTATCTGCCAGAGCACCATTGCGGGCCAGCCAGAATTGCGACAACCAGGGTGCCGCCAGCTGGGTCAAACCGTACAGGGCAATCAGTGCTGCCGATAATCTTGGCCCTTGCCCGGGCTGCAGGGCACGCGCCAAACGCTGAGTAAGCAATACCGCCCCAAGAAAACTGCTGCCGATCAACAGGCTGCACAGAGCGATACCTAGCGCAGGGGGGAGCAAGAGTGCAGCGAGCACCCCGCTCAGTTGCAAGGCATAGTTGAGCAACAGCACATTGCGGTCGCCAAAACGACTGCCCAGGTGGTTCCAAAGCCAGGTCGAGGGCAGGGCGGCCAGTGAGACGATCAACCAGCTGTGGCTGACCATCGCATCGTCGCTGCCCAATTGCAGACTGGCCAGCATAGGCAGAAAGGTCATGGGCAGAATGTAACCGAGGCCCGCGCCGGCATAAGCGTAAAAAAGCGGCAGACTGTGACGGTCAAACAGGGCCTGACGCGCGGGTAGGCTGTTGCTGGCATCAGAACTGCCATGGCTAATGTGCAAGGACGACAACACCTGCCAGCTCCACCAGGCCAAAGGCAGGCTCAATAGCGCAGCGGGCCACCAGCGTTGTGCCTGGCTGAGCCATGGAGCGCTGAGGCTGACCAGTGCGCTGGACAGCAGCAGGCCGGTACCTACTCCCAGATAAATCAGGCCGCTGGCGCGCACTTTGCCACGCTCTACCAGCCATTCCATGACCAACGCCGGGACCAGTACGAATACCAGTCCGTTGCTGATGCCATTGAGCAGCCTCAGCACAGCAATCAGGCTGACGTGTTCGGTCTGGCTAAGCAGCAGCAGTGTCAGGCAGTGCAGGGCAAGAGCTGCCGGTATGGCGCGTCTGAGTTTATCCAGGCTCGACCAGCGCATGGCCATCAGCGCACCCAGTAGGTAACCAAGGTAGTTCCAACTGGCCAGATTGGCTGCCTGGCTGACCAGCAATTGACCATCAGCGACCAGTAACGGCATCAGCGGGGTAAAGATGAATCGCCCCAGGCCGTGAACGACCAGCAGCAACAGAGCGCCGGCACAAATGACGCGCAAAATGGAGGGATTTGATACAGGCAAGAGGCAACTCCAGGACAGTTGCCGCATGGTAACGCGGTGATGCCAGACAGGCCAGTCAGCGTCGCGGTGAACGTTTATTCATGCGCGTACATGGTCATAAGTCCGGTGAATAAAGCTTATCCTTGCTTCTGATAGTTTCTGCAGCGCTTGCGGTTCAAGGGCTGGCACCATCCTGCGGGGCTCCGGGTGCGGATCAAGTCACCCAGTAACCTGACTTGTTAGTCAGATGTAGTTGTAAAGCTAACGTGCTCGCATAGAATCAAATCAGCCTCGTTGTTATGCCGGTCAGCCTTGACTGACCGGCATGCACGCCGGGCCGTGCAATCACAATAACAAGTCAGGCACTCAGTGGGAGTGAAGTATGAGTCAGTCCGGTGTTTTGAAGCGCTCAACCATTCTTATTCATGGCTCGGTAGGTATTCCCCTGGCCGTGATTGGTTACCCGTTAGTCGTGTATTTACCGCCGTTCTATGCTCAGGAAGTGGGCTTGAATATGGCTTTGATGGCACTGGTGCTGGTCATTGCGCGTTTTTCGGATGTGATAACCGACCCGCTGATCGGTACCCTGAGTGACCGCTGGCAGACCCGCATCGGGCGTCGCAAGCCCTGGTTGTTGATGGGCATGCCCATCATGTTGCTGGGCACGGTGATGATCTTCATGCCCCCGGATGGGATAGGAATCGGTCATTTACTGCTCTGGACCGTATTGATGTATTTGGGTTGGACCATGGTCACCTTGCCCTATGGTGCCTGGGGCGCGGAGTTGTCACCGGCCTACCACCAACGTAGTCGCGTTACGGCTGCCCGTGAGGGTTTTATTCTGCTGGGCCTGTTCATGGCCGCTCTGGCCCCGGCGATTGTGCAAAGTCTGGGTAAGCGCTACGAAGCTGGTGATACCGAGGGTGCCGTGATGCAGACGGCGATCTGGCTACTGGGCAATGATGGGCAGCTGAGCACCGGCTATGGTCCGATCCTCGCCGGTATGGCCTGGATGCTGTTGATTCTCCTGCCAATCACGGTGATTCTGGTGGTGTGCTGCGTCAAGGAAGTGCCACCCAAATCGGTTCAGCGGACTGAGTGGAAAAAGGGCTTCCGGGTCCTGAAAAACAACGGCCCGTTCAAACGCATGATGTTGATTCTGTTGATTGTGGTGACCGGTGAGTCTTTCCGCAACGCATTGTCGGTGTTCTTCATGCAGCATGTTATCCAGATTCAGGCGCATATCGGCTTGATGTATCTGGTGTATTTCGGTGTGGGTATTCTCGGCATTCCGTTCTGGCTGATTGCCGGTAAGCGAATTGGCAAGCACAAGGCGTTCTGTGTTGCCGTTGCCGTATCCAGTGCCAGCATCATTGGCATGTTCTTTCTGCAGCCCGGCCAGTTGGGCATTTTTGCTGCCATGTTTGCGCTCAAGGGCTTCTGTTTTGCCGCATTCCAGTTTCTGCCCTTGTCCATGCTCGCCGATATCGTTGATCTGGATACGGCGCGGAGCAAGGAACATCGCACCGGTCTGTTCTTTGCCATGTCCGGCATGGCGCACAAGCTGGCCATGGCCATAGGTCTGGGTCTGTCACTGGGCTTGCTGGCGCTGGTTGGTTTTGATGCCCAGGCCACCGTGCACAGCGAGTCGCAATTGATGGCCCTGCGTGTGCTGTACATCCTGGGTCCGGTTATTCTGTATATGACCGCCTTCATGATTGCCTGGAAATACCCGCTGACCGCAGAGCGTCAGGAGCGCATTCATCAATGGGTTATGCGTCGTAACGTGCGTCTGCAGCTGGAGCCGCAGCAGCCCTGATGCAGGCAAGGCCGGGCCAATGCTCTTGAACAGGGGTTGGCCTGGCCGTTTATGGCTGCCGAAAGTGTCCTGACTCCGTTATGCTGTCATCCCATAACAAGGAACTATTCAGCGATTCCCCAGGACCCGTCATCAAGGAAGTTCGGTATATGTCCCAGCAGTCCCAGTTCAGTCTTCTCGGCAAGCGTCGTTTCCTGCCGTATTTCGTTACCCAATTCCTTGGGGCCTTCAACGACAATGTCTTCAAACAGGCATTGATTCTGGCCATTCTGTATAAGTTGACCCTGGGCAGTGCGGGTGATGCCGATGGTCAAGGTCAGCGCGATCTGCTGATCAATCTCTGCGCCATGTTGTTTATCCTGCCGTTTTTTCTGTTTTCAGCGCTGGGCGGCCAGTTTGGCGAGAAGTTTGCCAAGGATGCACTGATTCGTACCATCAAACTGGGCGAGATCGTCATCATGCTGGTCGGTGCTGCCAGCCTGATGTTTGGCAGCTTGCCGCTGATGCTACTGGTGCTGTTCGGTATGGGTGTGCAGTCGGCGCTGTTTGGGCCGGTCAAATACTCGATCCTGCCCCAGCACTTGCAGGAAGAAGAGCTGGTTGGCGGCAATGGTCTGGTGGAAATGGGTACCTTTCTGGCGATTCTCGGCGGTACGCTGTATGCCGGTATTCTTATGTCAGGGGAGCATTGGGCGGCCTGGGTCGGCGCCTCGGTCGTGGTGGTTGCGGTGCTTGGCTACCTGGCCAGTCACGGTGTACCCCGGGCGGCGGCCAGCCTGCCTGAGCTGCAGCTGGACTGGAATATCTTCCGGCAATCCTGGGCCATCCTGCATCTGGGTCTGGTCCGCCAGGTGCCCTCGGTATCGCGTTCCTTGCTCGGCAACTCCTGGTTCTGGTTTCTTGGTGCAACCTATCTCACGCAGATCCCTGGTTTCACCAAGGATTACCTGCACGGCGACGAAAGTGTCGTGACCCTGGTTCTGATGGTGTTCTCGATTGGTATTGCCACCGGCTCGCTGCTCTGTGAGCGTTTGTCCGGGCGCAAGGTTGAAATCGGTCTGGTACCCTTCGGCTCCCTGGGGCTGACCATTTTTGGTTTGTTGCTCTGGTCCGTGGCGGACAGCGTCGCGCCCTCCGTGGATCAATACAGCTGGCTGACGCTGCTGGCTCAGCCCGGTGCCTGGTCGATCCTGGGTTGCATTCTGGGTATTGGGATCTTTGGCGGGTTTTATATCGTGCCGCTGTACGCCCTGATTCAAACCCGTACCCAGGAACACGAGCGGGCGCGGGTAATTGCCGCCAACAATATTCTCAATGCCTTGCTGATGGTCTGCTCGGCGTTGGTGGCAATACTCTTGCTGTCGGTCGCGGGTTTGTCGATTCCGGAGCTGTTTCTGGTCATCTCGCTGATGAATGTGGCGGTCAATACCTATATCTTCAAGATCGTCCCCGAGTTCAGCATGCGGTTTTTGATCTGGCTGCTGAGCCACTCGATGTACCGCGTTACCCATGACAATCTCGAAGCCATCCCGGACGAGGGTGGCTGCGTACTGGTGTGCAACCACGTGTCCTTTGTCGATGCTTTGCTGATTGGCGGTGCGGTACGACGGCCGGTGCGCTTCGTGATGTACTACAAGATCTACAATCTGCCGGTACTGAATTTCATTTTCCGAACCGCAGGCACCATTCCGATTGCCGCTCGGCATGAGGACGAGCAAATATACGAACGGGCCTTCGAACGCATTCGAGCGTACCTGGATAACGGTGAGGTGGTGTGCATCTTCCCGGAAGGCAAGTTGACGGCAGACGGTCAGATCAATGAATTTCGCAATGGCATAGTGCGGATTCTCGAGAGCAACGCGGTGCCGGTGATTCCCATGGCTTTGCGCGGGTTGTGGGGCAGTTTTTTCAGTCGAGCGCCGCACAAGGGGCTGTTTCGTCGAGTCTGGTCGCGGGTCTGCCTGGTTGCAGGGCAGCCGCTAGTACCTGAACAGGCCAGCCCGGAAAACTTGCAGTTGAAAGTAGGGGAGCTGCGCGGTAACGCCCCTTAGGGCCTTACCGGCATAAATGGCTAGCAGGCTGTTACTTGGCGGGACGGCCTGGGCGCGGTGCACCGTAAACCTGACCACTCTTGCCGTTGGGGATATGCTGAATTTGCCCGCCCGAAGCGAGAAAGGCATCAATCTGGTTGTCGATTGATTGGCTTGTAGCAACGGCAGCGTCTGCCTTGCGTTTGCTTGGAGCCGTTTTAGCGGTCATGGTCACCTGCCTGTTCAAAAAGTAGGCGACCTATACTACACGAACCGGCCTTCCTTGGCTATGTGAAAACCCCTGAAAGACTTGACATGCAGCTCATTCAGGGGCAGGCACTGCTGTTGAAAGAGTGGTCGCTTAATGCAGATGGCCACCGGCACCATGCGCATGCCCATGGGCGATCTCTTCTTCACTGGCTTCGCGTACAGACAGAATCTCGACCTCAAAGGTCAGTTCCTTGCCAGCCAGCGGGTGGTTGGTATCGACTTCAGCCTGACTCAAGCCGACCTTGACGATACTGACCTGACGCGGACCCTGCTCAGTCTCGATCACCGCGATCATGCCGGGTTTCCACTTCTTGGCGCCCTGCAGATGCTTGATCTGGACTTTCTGGACGGCATTGTCCTGACGCGGGCCGTAGGCCTTGTCCACGGGGAGGGTCACGCTGAAGCTGTCGCCGGCCTGACGCCCCTCAAGGGCCTCTACCAGGCCGTCAATCAAGCCCGCCTGGCCATGGAGATAGAGCACTGGATCATGCTGCCGGGAACTTTCGATTTCGCCTGTGGCATCGGACAGGGTGTAGTGAAACTGGACGACACTGTTCTTGCTGATCTGCATTGTTATTCGCTCAGGGGAAAATGACAGCGCGCATTATCCCGTGCATCGCCGGCATTTTCCATGGCGTATCGCTATTTCTCTCCCCAGAGCTCGGCCAGCCGATCATCTCGCCCGCAACGGCTGCGGTAGAAGTTATACCGCAGTGGGTTTTTCTGGTAGTAGTCCTGATGATAATCCTCGGCGGCATAGAACGGGGTCTGGGGCAGAACTTCAGTCACGATCTGGCCATCCAGTTTGCCCGATAACCTCAGATTGTCGAGCGATGCGCGAATGATCTGTTCCTGTTCCGGGTTGGCGTGAAACAAGGCGCTGCGGTATTGCCGACCGCTGTCACAGAACTGGGCATTCGGGGTCAGCGGATCAATGGTTGGCCAAAAGGCCTCGACCAGTTGACTGAAGCTGGTTTTATCCGGGTCGTAGAACACCGCTACTGCTTCTATATGATCGGTCGAGCCGGCTGAGACCTCGGGGTAATTAGCGCTGTCTGCGGTGCCGCCAATGTAGCCTGAGACGGTATCAAGCACGCCTGGTAGCTTGTCGAAGTCGGCCTCTGTACACCAGAAGCAGCCGCCGGCAAACACCGCCATGCTGCTGCCTTCCGGGCCGCTGGTAAGGGGTTCGTTGGCTTGGCTGGTCAGGCTCAGCAAGCAAGCGATTAAAAACAGCGTGATTTTTTGCATGATCAACTCCTGAGCTCTGGCAGGGCATCGGTTGCCGGTATAAAGCGCAGGGCCAGACCGTTGTTGCACCAGCGCTGCCCGGTCGGCGGCGGACCATCATTGAATACGTGGCCCTGGTGGCCGCCGCAGCGGGCGCAATGGTATTCGGTGCGCGGCCAGATCAGTTTGAAGTCCTGCTTGGTGCCCATGCTGCCTTCGATGGGTTGGGTAAAGCTTGGCCAGCCGGTGCCACTGTCGAACTTGTCCTCGCTGCGAAACAGCGGCAGATAACAGGCGGCGCAGATATAGCTGCCGGGGTCATAGACCTTGTCCAGCGGACTGCTGCCGGCGCGTTCGGTGGCTTCTTCGAACAGCACATTCCATGCTTCTGCCGAGACCTTGTCGCGCCAATGGCTGTGAGGAAGATCCAAAGGGGTAACGGTCATGCCAGTCTCATGTTCCATGGATTCGGCCAGGCTGAGTCTGCTCATGCCGGGCAACAAGGGAAGGGTGATCAGACCACTCAGCAGGGTTCTGCGTTTCATCGGGCGTAACCTCATTCAGTTCCAGTTTCAGACTAGGCCTCACGGGAAAAAGTGCACATGTTGTAGTCCGTCAATCGTTTCATAAGATGTCGTTATCGGTAGTAATAAGGGGCAGCACAGCCTGAACATAATCAGCTATTGTGTCTTTTCAGTACTGACAGGTACTTTGTGGCACGCTCGGACGCGTTGTTGGTGGCGCCAGACCACTTACTTGTACTGAGTAGTTACTCTAATATCAAAATATATAACAATTGTAGAGGTTCTAGCATGAACAGGGTTTTTCATCGCGCCGCACTCTTGCCATTGGCGCTGGCTGCTCTCTTCAGCAGCGTCTCACTCCAGGCTGAGACCGCCGAACTGAGTCAATACCGTATTTCAGAGCCTCGGTTGCAGATGCTTGGCGGCGCCATGCAGGCTCAGGTGGCAGAACAGAAGCTGGCTGGTATCTCAACACTGGTATGGCAGGACGGCGAGGTGATTCATCGCCAGAACGTCGGTTTCCAGAATGTGGAGAGTCATACACCTTTGGCAGATGACACGATTTACAAGATTTTCTCGCTGACCAAGCCGATCACCGGCACGGCCCTGTTGATGCTGTTTGAAGAGGGCAAGTTCAATCTGGATGACCCGGTAGGAAACTACTTGCCGGAAATGCGCGATTTGCGTGTTGAGCTGCCTGGCTTTCCCGACAAGGCGCTTGAAACCGAGCCAGCCAATCATCCGATCACCATTCGTGAGCTGATGACCCATACCGCTGGCTTCAGCTATGGGCGTTTTTCGCAGTCATACACCGACAGTCTGTATGTCAGTGAAGATATCCAGAATATCGATACCACACTGGCTGACATGATGACCAAACTGAGTCGTATTCCACTGCGGCAGCAGCCCGGCACGCAATGGCACTATAGTATCTCGGTGGATATCCAGGCGCGGCTGGTGGAAGTGCTGTCGGGCATGGCCTTTGATGAATTCCTGCAGCAGCGCATCTTTACCCCGCTGGGCATGGTCGATACCGGATTCTACGTGCCGGAAAGCAAACAGGACCGTTTTGCCCTGTCGTATACCCCCACTGAAAGTGGTCTTCAGCCATTTCCCAACGAAGGCTGGTTGAGCAAGCCGACCTTTTTGAATGGCGGTGGCGGCCTTGTATCGACCATGGACGACTACTTGCGTTTTGCCCGCATGCTGCTGAACGAAGGAGAGTTGGACGGCGTTCGTCTGCTCAAGCCTGAAACCGTGCAGATGATGCGCAGTGATCAGTTGCCAGAAGGCGTAGACGGTCCGAACTGGGCGCCAGGCAATACCTTTGGTCTGAATGTCGCGGTGGTGAATGATTCCGTTGCCGCCGAGCACCTGCCGGTTGATACCTACTGGTGGTGGGGTATCCATGGTCCCTGGATGTGGGTCGACCCCACCAATCAGATCATTACGCTGGGCATGATGCAGAACACCGACTATCGTCACTCACGAGTCGTGCACGGCACTGTCAGCCACATTCTCTATCGTCCCGCACCCTGATTTCCTGTTGTACCCGGTGGCAACCGCCACCGGGATCTGAAACCACTGCAATGAGAGAGCACCATGATTGGATACGTCACTATCGGTACCAATGACCTTGAGAAGTCGAAGGCGTTTTACCTGGAGTTGTTGTCAGATATGGGCGCCAAGGTTCTGCTGGATGTAGGGCGGTTGGCGATGATTGGCTCAGGCTTTGACAAGCCTATGTTGGCCGTCTGTTCGCCCTACAACGGTGAGCCTGCCAATCCCGGTAACGGCAACATGGTTGCTATTCCGGGTGCCTCGAAGGAGGCGGTAGATGCCCTGTACAAAAAGGCGTTGGGTCTGGGTGCCACCGATGATGGAGCACCGGGGCAGCGTATGCCAACTTTTTACGGTGCCTATGTGCGGGATGCCGACGGCAACAAGTTGGCCTTCTACTATCTGGGCTGATTGTCTCTGACAGGGTGCCGATACCTCAGCTTTCTTCCAGGGTATCGGTGTCCAGTACCTGCTCCAGCGGCAATTGTGCATGCACGTTGACGCTGCCTTGCGCGGCAAAGACCACCAGGTGGTCTGCAGCAATCCTGATACCCAGACTCTCGCCCACCTGATGGTCATCATGGCTGGGGAAAATCGACTCTAGAATGCTACCGGTAGGCAACTGCAGGCGGTACAAGGTAGTGGCGCCGAGAAAGGTTTTACCGGTTATGGTCGCGCGCAGGCTACTGTTGGCCTGACCAACAATATCGTCAGGCCGCAGCAGTACATCCACTGCACTGCCTGCGGGCAGTTGATAGGCACGGTTGCCGCGAATCACGCCCAACTCGGTCTGCACCGTATCCGGTGAAATCAACTGCCCGCGAATAAAGTAGCCCTGACCGATAAAGCTGGCGACAAAGGGTGTGGCCGGTTCATGGTAAAGGTTGTAAGGCGTATCCCACTGCTGCAGTTTGCCGTCACGCAGTACACCCACATGGTCGCTTACGGCAAAGGCTTCGTTCTGGTCATGGGTCACCAGCATGGCGCTGGTGCCGCGGTGTTTGAGAATATCGCGCACTTCAGCGGACAGGCGCCGACGTAGCTCACCATCCAGATTGGAGAAGGGCTCATCCAAAAGCAGCAGCTTGGGGTCCGGTGCCAGAGCGCGAGCCAGGGCAACGCGTTGCTGTTGCCCACCGGACAACTCGTGCGGATAGCGTTTACCGAGCTGGCCGAGCTTGACCATATCCAGCAGCTCTTCAACGATACGCTTGCGTTCAGGGTGTTTGCTGACGCCAAATGCCACGTTTTCCTGCACTGTCAGGTGAGGAAACAAGGCGTAATCCTGGAACACCATGCCAATCCGCCTTTGCTCGGGAGCAATGCGTTTGCCAGGAGCAGACAACTGGTCGCCCGCCAGGCGGATCTCACCTGCGGTAACCGGCTCAAAGCCGGCAATGGCGCGCAAGGTGGTGGTCTTGCCGCAACCGGACGGCCCCAGCAGGCAGCCTATGTCGCCACTGCGCAGGTGGATATCCAGCTGTGACACCACGGGATGGCCAGCGTAACCGCAGGCCAGTTGGTTCAGTTCCAGGATAATGCTGTTGGCGTCTGCCATCTCAGGGTATCCCCGGTCATAAATCAGCGGCTTGGTCATTCTGCCAGCAGGAATTCCACCAAGGCCTTTTGTGCATGGAGGCGGTTTTCGGCCTGGTCCCAGACGACGGTGCGCGGATCATCCATTAACTCGGCACTGACTTCCTCGCCACGGTGGGCGGGCAGGCAATGCATGAACAGTACCGACTCATCGGCCAGATCCAGCAGGGCTGGGGTGACCTGATAGGGCGCAAACCGCTTCAGGCGCGCTTCGGCTTCATCTTCCTGACCCATGGAGGCCCATACGTCGGTATTTACCAGGTGCGCACCGGCGACGGCTTCACGCGGGTCGCGCAGCAGGGTTACCCGGTCGCCAGCCTGTTCAAGAAAAGCCGCATCAGGCTCATAGCCTGCCGGGCAGGCAATGCGTAATTGAAAGTCAAACTGCACGGCCGCCTGAACAAAGGTGTTGCACATATTATTGCCATCACCGACCCAGGCCACGGTCTTGCCCTGAATGCTGCCGCGCAGCTCATGGAAGGTTTGCATGTCAGCCAACAGCTGGCAGGGGTGCAGGTCGTCACTCAGGCCGTTGATTACCGGTACCTTGGAGTAATGCGCAAAGGTCTCCAGGTCGGCATGATCAAAGGTGCGGATCATCACTGCATCGCACATGCTCGATAGCACGCGGGCGCTATCTTCAATCGGCTCACCACGGCCAAGCTGGGTGTCGCGCGGTGACAGGAAAATCGCCTGGCCACCCAGCTGGATCATGCCCGCCTCAAAGGAAACGCGGGTACGGGTCGATGCCTTTTCGAATATCATGGCCAGAACACGGTTTTTCAGCGGCTCATAGACGACGCCCTGGCGGTGCAGGGACTTCAGCTCAACGCCACGCTTGATCAGGCTGATCAATTGGCTGGGGGAGCAGTCCATCAATGAAAGAAAATGCCGTGCAGTCATGTTCACTACCTGAAAATGGCGGCCGTCCGGCGGCCGAAAACAGAAAACCCTATCGTGACCCGAAGGCCCGATACAAGCCATACCCCAAAAGAGAAGCAGCGATCTTATCGGTAAAATCCGTTGCAAGGCAAATAACCCTGTGCTTGACAGGGTTGCTCGTGCGGATTCAATCACTGAATGGCGGCGTATTCTGTCGCCTGTCCTCGCTTGTAGCAATGCACCCAGGGGCCTAAAGTGGGCTAATAATAATCCGTCCGAGTGCCTGTCATGCCGCAAACCCATTACCGTGCCTGCCACCTTTGTGAAGCCATTTGTGGTCTCACGATTGAAACCGAAGGTGAGCAGATCCTGTCCATTAAGGGTGACCCCGAGGATCATTTCAGTCGTGGCCACATTTGCCCCAAGGCTGTGGCCTTGCAGGATATCCAGAATGACCCCCAGCGCTTGCGCCGTCCGGTGCGTCGCGAAGGTAACAGCTGGGTGGAAATGGATTGGGATGAGGCCTTCGAGCTGGTCGCGTCGCGCTTTGCCGCCATCCAGGCCGAACATGGCCGCAATGCCATTGGCGTCTATATGGGCAACCCCAATGTGCACAACTATGGCTCCATGACCCACGGTAATTACTTTTTAGGACAGTTGCGCACCCGTCAGCGTTATTCAGCGACTTCGGTTGACCAGTTGCCGCACCATCTGGTGTCGCTGTGGTTGTACGGCCACATGCTGATGATCCCGATTCCGGATATCGACCATACCGACTTCTTCCTCATGCTCGGCGCCAATCCCCTGGCCTCCAACGGCAGCATCATGACCGTGCCGGATGTGGGTAAACGTATCAAGGAGCTCAAGGCCCGTGGTGGTCAGCTGGTGGTGGTTGATCCGCGCCGCAGTGAAACCGCCGAGGTCGCCAGCCAGCATCTGTCGATCAAGCCCGGTACCGATGCTGCGTTGTTGATCGGCCTGCTCAATACGTTGTTTGAAGAAAAGCTGACCCGCTCCAGCCCGGTGGCTGATGCGACCCTGGGCCTGGATCAGGTGCAAGCGTCGCTGGCACCCTTCAGTGTTGAATCCATGGCGGCCTTCTGCGGTATACCGGCAGCTCAGATACGCCAATTGGCCCGCGACTTTGCTGCCGCCGAGCGCGCAGTGTGCTACGGCCGCATGGGCGTTTCCGTACAGCGTTTCGGTACCCTGTGCCAGTGGCTGATTCAGATAATCAACCTGGTGACCGGTAATCTCGATCAGGTTGGCGGTGCGCTTTGCCCGCAGCCCGCATTCGATGTTGTCGGTAATGGTAGACCCGGTCATTTCAACGCGTGGCAGAGCCGCGTGTCTGGCTATCCCGAGTTCAACGGTGAGATACCCGTGGCGGCGCTGGCCGAGGAAATAATGACTCCCGGTGACGGGCAGATTCGTGCGCTCTTTACTTCTGCGGGTAACCCTGTGCTGTCGACACCCAACGGCCGGCAGTTGGACAAGGCGCTGGAGGGGCTGGAGTTCATGGTCAGTGTGGATTTGTACATCAACGAAACCACCCGGCATGCCGATGTAATCCTGCCGCCGACCAGTGCGCTGGAGCATGATCATTACGACATTACCTTCAACAACTTTGCAGTACGTAACGTCACCCGGATCAACTTGCCGGTTCTGCCCAAGCCGGAAGGCAGCCTGCATGACTGGGAGATCTTTGTCGGTCTGGGTCAGGCCTTTGCCCGTATTACCGGCCAGCCTGCCCGCGAGACCATGGCGCCGGAGCTGATGGTCGATGCCGCCATGCGCAAAGGCCCTTATGGTGACCGCCTGAGTCTGGCGGTACTCAAGGACAACCCGCACGGTATCGATCTTGGGCCGCTGCAGCCGAATCTGCTGACCCGCCTGAAAACCGCCAGCCAGAAAATCGAAGTAGCCCAGCCGATCATGTTTGACGATCTGCAGCGCTTTGCTGCCGAACTGCAGCAACCGGCCGCTGATGACAATCAACTGCTGCTGATCGGCCGTCGCCATGTGCGCAGCAACAACTCCTGGATGCACAACTACCAGCGTCTTGTGAAGGGCAAGCCACGCGATCAACTGCTGATGCATCCGGATGATCTTGCCAAGCGCGGCCTGCAGGATGGTCAGCAGGTGCTGGTCAGCTCGCGGGTTGGCGAGGTACGCGTGGTTGTCAGCGCCAGTGATGAAATGCGAGCAGGAGTGGTCAGCCTGCCCCACGGCTGGGGTCATAACCGACCCGGTATTGGTCAGGATGTCGCCCAGGCACACGCAGGTGAAAGTGCCAATGATCTGACTGATGAGCGCTTCCTCGATCCGGTGACCGGTAATGTGGCCTTGAACGGCGTGACGGTGGAGGTCAGGGCTGCCTCATAATTTCCGAGTGAATTGGTAGGTTGTTTTGCGTTAGAATGCCCGCATTGAATTGGGGTACCCCGCATTCGTATTGCCTGCCAACCGAGGAGCATCATGGATACTATCGATACCATTAAAGAACAGATCAGCAACAACCCGGTCCTGATCTACATGAAAGGCGCCCCGAATGCCCCGCAGTGTGGCTTCTCCGCCCGTGCAGTTCAGGCGCTGATGGCCTGCGGCGAAAAGTTTGCCTACGTGGATATCCTGCAGAACCCGGATATCCGTGCTGAACTTCCAGGCTATGCCAACTGGCCGACCTTTCCTCAACTGTGGATCGCAGGCGAACTGGTCGGCGGCAGCGACATCATTCTGGAGCTGCACGAATCCGGTGAGCTGCAGGGCATGATCAAGACTGCCGTCAACCCGGCCTGATCCGCATCAGCGTAAAAACCCGCCCAGGCGGGTTTTTTTATGCCTGCAGGGTTGCATGCGGATTGTGTAGGAGCGCGCTTGAGCGCGAAAAAACGGGTTGCAAGCAGGCCCAGACCAACCCCTTCGTGTTCAAGGCATGGCCGGCCGCCACGGTCCTACAGGGGGCGCGCAGGTTTTGTGTAGGAGCGCGCTTGAGCGCGAACAAAGCGGACTGCATGCTGGTTTTCTGAGGCAACGCACTTGAACACGACCAGCAGCGCGCGGTCCCCGGCATCAATGCTACAATGCCGGGAAATCCTGCCACGACCGACCGCAAAGAGACCTGCCCCTTGTTTAGCGAATTTGCCCTGCACGAACGCCTGCTTAAAGGCCTGGAAGCCCTGTCTTTCGAGACCCCGACCCCGGTCCAGTCGGCGGCCATTCCCCCGGCCATCGCAGGCGACGACCTGCATGTAATCGCCCAGACTGGCAGTGGCAAAACCGCCGCTTTTGTTCTGCCCCTGCTGCAGCGGCTGATCGAAGCCGAGGGCCAGCCCACCGCACCGCGCGCCCTGATCCTGCTGCCGACCCGCGAGTTGGCCCGGCAGATCATCAGTGAAGTGCAACTGTTCGCCAAGTTCACCTTTATCAAGGCTGAACTGATCACCGGTGGCGAAGATTTCAAGGTGCAATCGGCCAAGATGCGCAAGAATCCCGACATCATCGTCGCCACGCCGGGTCGGGCGCTCGAACATCTGGCCGCCAATAGCCTGGACTTGTCGGCCATTGAGGTGCTTGTACTGGATGAAGCCGACCGCATGCTGGATATGGGCTTCACTGAAGATGTCATGAAACTGGCCAATGCCTGTCCGGTAACCCGCCAGACCCTGCTGTTTTCCGCGACCAAGGGCAATGCTGCGCTGCAACGGGTCGTTGAACAGGTTCAGCGTACCCCGCGTCTGCTGCAGCTCAGCACCGTGCGTGACGACACCCCGGCAATTACCCAGCAGGTTATCCCAGTGGATGACCAGCCGCACAAGGAAGCCCTGCTCAAGTGGTTGTTGACCAACCAGAGCGAGGCCAAGGCCATTGTCTTTACCAACACCCGGATCATGGCAGACCGTCTGAATGGTGTGCTCAGGGCCATGGACATGCGCGTCTATGTGCTGCATGGGGAGAAGGATCAGAAGGACCGCAAGCTGGCGGTAGAGCGCTTCAAGCAAGGTGGCACCGGTGTGCTGGTGGCCACTGATGTGGCGGCACGGGGTCTGGATATCGAGGAACTTGATCTGGTGATCAACTTCGATATGCCGCGCAGTGGTGATGACTACCTGCACCGCATTGGCCGCACCGGCCGAGCCGGTGCCGAAGGTCTGGCCATTTCGCTGGTAGCACCGCATGAATGGAACCTGATGTGCAGCATCGAGCGCTATCTGCGCCGTCAGTTCGAGCGGCGTATCGTCAAGGAAGTCCCCAGCAGCTTTAAGGGGCCGAAGAAGGTCAAGGCCTCGGGCAAGCCGGTAGGTAGCAAAAAGAAGAAGGACGACAAGAAAAAGGACGGCAAGAACCGTCCAAAGTCAGCCAAGCCGGCCGCCAAGCGCAAACCGCCCCGCGCGCCCACCGGGCAGGTAGTCACCAGCTCGGACGGCCTGGCGCCACCAAAACGACGCAGTTAATCGTTTCTGTAGGAGAGCGCTTGAGCGCGAACAGGGCAGGTTGCAGGGAGGGCCAGGCAACCCCTTTCGCGGTCAAGGCCAGGCTGGCCGCCCCGGCCCTACAGGGACAGATTTTGTGTAGGAGCGCGCTTGAGCGCGAACAAGGCAGGCTACACGCAGTCTCAGATAAATCTCTTCGCGCTCAAGCGCGCTCCTACAAACCCCACCACAACCCTGTTGGACCGGGGCGGCCCTAACGGGAAGACTGCATCTTCAGCTCACGCCACCATTGAAACAGCATGATCAGCACCAGCCCGGCGATCACGCCGGCACTGTTGGCGTAGATATCGTGGATATCGGCCGAGCGGGTCGGGTGGAAGCTTTGTACATATTCCACCGCCACACCCACCGCAAACATCAGCCCGCCGCGCGCCCACCAGTACCATCTGGGGAAGGCCAGGAAGCTCAGTATCGTGCAACTGAACAGTCCTCCCGCGTGATAGAAATAGGCATGCCAACCTGCCGAGACCGGCGGTGGCGAGGGGCTCATGCCCAGATAAATACCAAGACCCAGCACGGCAAAGAACAGCAGCTTGAACAGCAGCCTGAAGCGCGCCCATTGGCGCAGAAGCGTGATCCACATATTAGCAGCAGTCCAAATCAGGTCTCAGGATAATCAACCACCCGCAGGTGGTTGATAGACAACGCGTCGGCCGCATTAATCCCTCAGCGTCCTGAATCCATCGTTGAATCTGTCCGTGTCTGCTGCGCTGGTCATGTCATAGAGCTGATAAAAACGGCTCAGACGTGCGCCACCATCTCGGGTCAGCGGGTTCCAGGCGATGGTGCCCTGGGAGGTGCTGGAGCGAGAGAAGAAGGCATCGAACGGGAAGGTAAAGTAAATACCCTTGTCAAAACTGCCTTCACCAAACTCTTCTGCTGAGACGTTGGTACGGGTAACCCAGGCGCCAATGGTCACACCGTTGGTAAAGCGTCGAGAGACATCCAGCGTTCCGCCATAATCGCCTGCCAGATAACGGCCAGCGCTACCTTTGAGCAAAATATTGTAGAACGGCAGGTGCGTATAGCCGGTCACGTGGCCGGTAAAGGTCTTGTAATCACGCAAGCTGAAGTCCTGACGAAAGCCCCGTTGCGCCACATAGTTGGCATCCACACCAATGGCCCAATCCTCTGCATGCGGACGGTAGAGCAACTCGGCACCGACCCCGCCAAACATACTTTCCAGGTAGCCGCCGTAGGCCATGGCATACAAGTCACGATCCAGTCGCTGGGTATAGGTATATTGCAGGTTTTCAAGAATCACATCAGAGCTGGTCAGGTACTCACGAATGCGCGTTCGGACGCGCGGCAGTTCACTGCTGCCTTCAAAACGGAACTTGTCGAAGTTATTGATCAGATTGACGGCCATGTTGCCGCGTACCCAGCTGTTTCGGGCAAAACGGTATTCGGCATTGGCGCGGGCCAAAAATTGATAAAGGATAAAACCGTCAGGACCACCGACATTCTGCTTGTAACCGAGTGACAACCCATAATCGAACGCATCGAGCGGCTGGTTATATACAACCTCGGCATCCAGCACGCTGGGCGTAGCGTTCACCGTTGAGCGGCGCATGGCCGTCATATCGGTGCGATTCTGTTCCAGCTCGCGCAGCCGCTCGGGACGAATGCTGGTCTCGCTCACGGCCATGCCGCGCGGCTTGTTGACCAGGGTATACCAGTCGTAACTGCCTTCGCCGGTGCTGTTATCCAGAATACGGCTGGCACGGCCGAGTCCCTGAGCTTCGTTGCGGAATGTCGTTTGTTCACCAGTCACAATCAGCTCGCGGTCCTTGACGCTGATGTGCTCAACCGCAAAGCCGGCGTTGTCCTGCAAGCGGGCGCTGACGTCGGCCCAGTCAACCTGGTTTCCGGACACACCGGTTGCCAGGGGACGGCGTGGCTCGGGTGCCGGGTCGAGTAACTTCGCAGGTCCGGTGTTTTTCAGGTTGGTATAAAAACTGATACCGAACATGGCTGTGTTACCACGCTGCCATGAGGCGGTCAGGTCAATACCGGGTCGTATTTGGTAGACCGCACCCACATTGAAGCGAGAGTCCTGGGCCTGATTATTGTTCTGTGGTTCGGACTGGTAGTCGTTACCGTCCAGTTCCAGTTTAAGACGCAGGGGGTCCCAGGGCGTCTGATATTCAACGCCACCAAAGATCGCCGGACGACCGCTGAAATAGGTATCAAAGCTGAAATCGCCGCCTGTGCCCTCGGTCTCGGTATTGCGTTCACGATAGTTGTCACTGAACACGCCCAATGGATTACCGAAGTCACCACGGTTGCCGATGTACCCCCAGGCTACACCCAGGCTGAAATCCAGGTCATGAAAGCGCTTGTTGGCGACTATAAACTCGCTGGAAAACAGACCTGTACCGGCCAGATCTCGAAAGCCCAGGGAAAGCTCTGGCAGCCAGTAGCTCTCGCGCAGCAAGCGAAATTTAACGTCAAAGGCCTTGTCCTTGAGGCTTTGATCACCACTGAAGGACTCATCACCGAAGTCGCGGTTGGTAATGGCGATATAGCGCAGGGAACCTTCCATCCAGGGCAAGGGTTGCACGCTGATGCTGTAGCGGCTGTAAGGTTCGGTGCGGTTGGCATTGAAGTACAGCATGCCTTCCTCGGCCATACGAGCGGTGGGGGTTTGCAAAAGGCCGACACCGCCAAAATCATGCTGGGTGACACGATAACGATCAGCCAGACTGATGGTTGGCCAGGCGCAGGCAATCAACACGGGCAGCAGGAGCAGGCGATAGGGTTGGCGCTCAGTCATCAAAGCGGCCTCCCAAGCGGTATTGCGTAGCCAGCATGGCAGCCATTTCCTTGTTCAGATCGGGTGTCTCATCGCTCAAATGCAGTGGATTGATCGGTACGTAGAGCACGGCGCCGACGGCAATACTGAGTGGCTCAGTGTTCCAGTAGCTCACGCCCACCGACTGCACCACCCCGTCAGGCTGGATTACATATAGATAGCTTGGGTCAGCCCGGTCATGCTGTGGGCACTGGCTTAGATAGTCACGGGGTTGAAGAGCGGCATCAAAGGCCAGCTCGCAGTCTGCAATAACAGCACCCATTACACGGACGTGATCAGGTCGGCGCGGGTACATCAGGGCGTCACCAGGCTCAAGCGAAGGATTATTGGCAAGCAGCAGCTGTTGGTAAGGGCTCATTTGTGTGACAACGCGGCCGGTTACCGGCATGGCGTCTACTTGCTGGTTAAGCCTTGCGAGTAGCTCGGCGAGTGACTGATCGTCACGGGCAAGCGCATGGACCTGATTGGCGCCCAGGTCGAACAGTACGCCGGCCTTGAGTCGTTGCTGAGGCTCAATGGCGCTTTGGCGCAGCAGGGCGGCACCAAGATACCAGGCGTCGGCGTTGACCTGTCCGGCCAGTGCGGCGTCACGCAGACGCGCGCCATCCTGCCATTGGTAGTTGCCGGGTGCGTTTACGGCGCCATCCACCAATACCGTGCCGACTTCGACTGATTGCGCCGCCAGCGGCGCGCACAGCAGCGCTGAAAGGGCCAGTCTTCGCAGGCTCATGGCTGGGCTCCATAGGGTTTCAGCAAGGTCAGGCGCAGCGGAGGCAGGTTCGGCGCAACGTGCTGCAGGCTGAGATAGACCATGCCGTTGTCTGGATCGACCCAATAGCGGTTCAGGGCGCGATAGCCAAGCACAGGGATCTCGATGTGTTCATCAATGCGTTGCAGTTGGCGCTTTTGCCCCATGATCTCAAGCGTCTCAAGCGGGCCGCGCTGGTAACGCGCTGTTTGCACCAGCCCCGTTTGATACAGGGCCGGATAATCCACCTGTCGGCTGACTTCAAGGCCATCGCTCAGCTTGTGCAGACCCGTTATGAAGGGATCATTTATCAACAGCGGTGCGAGTATGTCTGTAGGCAGCCCGGCGCTCTGTACAACGCGCCCAAAATCGGTGGTCAGATGCTCGTTGACGCCGGTCCAGCTGACGTAATTACCCTGCAGTCCGCCCAGCACCATCAGGGCGTCAGCCTGACCAAACTCAACCAGTAACGCGGGGCCTCTCACCGCATTAACATCGGCCACCGTGATGCTGGGCTCAAGCCCACCAATGGCCAGTCCCAGGGTTTCGAACGAGCTGTTTTGCATGGCTGTGCAGCCAGCCAGGCCGGCAGTCAGCAAACTGACTGCAGCCAAGTGCTTGAGCATTCTCACCAGGGCTGCCCTCAGTTGTTACGGTCGCGAATGTCATCCTCGACGAGCAGGGAGGTGCGGAACAGATTGGCAGAGGGGAATAGCTGGCTGATAAAGCGGTTCCAGCGGGTGATACCGGCTGCGCCGACAAAAACCACATCCTGGGGTTGCATCTCGAACTGATCAGCCAGAATAAAGGCCGAGGGCGAACGGACATTGAGCTGGAATACGGTGGCTTTCTCGTTTTCCAGATTGTCTACGCCGCGGATCACATACACTTCACGGCCACTGGAGGTTTCAGGTGACGGGCCGCCAACGGTACCCAGTACTTCGCTCAGGGTCATGCGACTGCTGCTGTAGGGCAGGGCGCGCGGCGTGCGCACTTCACCCATGACAAACACCTTGCGGGCATCGTTCAGGCCCAGGTGCAAGCTGTCACCGGCGCGCAGGTAGATCTTGCCAATGTCGCTGCTGGAGCTGGTCAGACGATCATAGTCCAGATTGTAGCTCACACCATCGCGGGTCAGAGTCAGGTTTGACAGGTCGGCTCGCACAGGGTCAATACCGGCCTGGCCCACAGCCTGCAGCAGGGTCAAGGGCTGGGCATTTACCGGAATAAAGCCGGGGGTGTTGAAGGCGCCGCTGACAATAATCTTCTGGCTGTTATATTCGATGACATTGACGTCAACCTGTGGCTTTTCAATAAAGCGCGCCAAGCGTTGGGCAATGATTTCACGCAGCTCTTCCAGGGTCAGGCCAGCGACCTGGACGTTGCCGATAAAGGGGTAGAACAGAGTACCGTCATCCCGAACCTGACGTGCATTGATCGCGTTGGTTTGTTGCGTGCCGCCGGGGATGGTCAGCTCCGGGTGGTCCCATACGGTAATGAACAGCGAATCATTCGGTCCGATACGGTAGTTTTCCGGGCTGTAATCCAGCAATGCCTGAGGAATGGCCGTGCGGGTTGCCACCGAGTTGTCCTGGGCAATCAGTTTCGGCGTGATCTGCACCATCTCGACCATGCTGTTTTCAGCGCTATCCTCGCTGATCATCGGGGTTGTATCCATGTGCATGCCGGGGGAGAGCATGCAGGCCTGAAGCAGCAGGGTGGTCGCGCCGAGGGCGAGGAGAGAGAGTCGTTTCATTTTTTGGATTCTTATAAGAGTGTGTTCAACAAAAAAGCCACCCTCAACCGAAGTTGAAGGGTGGCTTCTGACCCGCCGGACCAACAATCTGTCAGGGCGTGGTATTGGTGGCCGTGGAAGATCCGCTACCGCCGCCGCTGTCAGACGCTGCTGCCAAACCCAGACCCACTGCGGCTGCGCCCAGCGCAACACCGCCGTAACCACCCAAGTTGCCTTTCGGCTGGTCTTTGTTGGTATTGGAAACAGGCGTGCCATCAGCGTTAAGCAGCGGACCGGTAATAGGGCTTAATTCAGTCGCGGCAGCGAAACCCGAGGCGAGCAGCAATCCACTGGTCACCAATGCTAAAGCTTGTTTTCTCATCACGTGTCTCCTTTTGATACCGCGAAATATGATTCGATTATACGCAAGGTACCGGCCAATGGAACCCCTTAGGAGGCATTCCAGCTCTTGCGCAAGACCGTTGGTCATTTACCTTCGGACTTGTACTCATACTGATAATAGCCGTAATTTCCATAACCGTAGGCCGAAGCCTTCTTTTCTACTGCATTAAAGATCGCACCCTTGATTTCGACCCCATTGTTGCGGAAGCGTTGCAAGGCCACTTCGATCTCTTTTGCCGGGTTGCGGCCAAAGCGGGTGACCAGCATGCTGGTGCCTGCCAGGCGACCGACCAGCGCGGCATCGGTCACCGCCAAAATCGGCGGGGTATCGATGATGATCATGTCGTACATGCTCGACAACTGACTGAGCTGCTCTTCGAAGTTGGCGTGCATCAGCAATTCTGAGGGGTTTGGCGGAATCTGCCCGCGACTGATCATATGCAGATTGGGTACCTCGGTCTTGCTGATCACGTCAGCCAGGGTGAAGGTGCTGACCAGTAGGCCAGACAGGCCCGGCTCAGCGGCACGACCCATCAGTTTGTGCACGTAACCCTTGCGCATGTCTGCATCAATCAGCAGTACGCGCTTGCCGGTCTGGGCGACAATGGCGGCCAGGTTGGTCGAGACAAAGGACTTACCGACGCTGGGGCTGGGGCCCGAAATCATCAGAATGTTGTTCTTTGCTTCCATCATGGCAAAGTGCAGGCTGGTGCGCAGGCTGCGTAGCGATTCCACCGCCAGATCGGCGGGATTGTAGGCGGCCAGCAGGTTGGTGGGCTTGGCCGCTACAGACTTGCCCTTGAGGCTGCGTTCAATTGCCAGTTGATCCTTGCTGAAAGGAATCGAGGCATACACGGGCAAGCCCAGTTGCTCGATCAAATCAGGGTTTTCAATGCCCCGGTTCAAGGCATGCCGCAGCAGTGCCACGGCCACCCCGAGCATGCCGCCCAGCAGGGTTGCCAGAATCACAATCAGCGCTTTCTTCGGTTTGACCGGCAGACTGGTATCAACTGCCGCTTCATCAATAATGCGCACATTCCCCACGGTACCGGCACGGATGACATCCAGCTCCTGGGACTTGTTCAGCATTTGAGTATAGATTTCTGTGCTGACCTCAACATCACGGGCCAAACGTAGCAATTCCTGTTGGGTTTCTGGCAGATCGCCAACGCGATTGACCAGGCGGTTGCGTGACTCCTGTAACTGCGCGAGCTGAGAGATCAAGGCCTGATAGCTCGGGTGTTCACGGGTAAAGCGGCGTTCCAGCTCGGCCTGTCGCAATTGCTGCTCGGAGATCTGCGTATCCAGCTCGACAATCTGATCGAGCACCGCCTTGGTTTCAATGGTTATATCCACCGAGCCAGCTGCAGACTGATAGGTATTCAGTGCCGTTTCCGCCCGCTCCAGCTCACGCCGCACTTCGGGCAGCTGGGTACGCAGGAACTCAAGGCTTTGTTGGGCTTCAGCTGACTTGCGCTCGACGTTCTGACGCACATACAGGCGGCTGACTTCATTCAGCACGCGGCGCGCGTGCTCAGGATTTTCATGTTCGATGCTCAGGGCGAGAATCCCGGAGTCCCGGCCACGCTCGGCGGCAGAGAGTTCGCGTTGATAGCCGAGAATAACGCTGAGTTCGTTGCGTTTGGTCAGGATGAATTCCGTGCCTGGCCGCGCTTGCAGACTGGCAACTTGCAACTTGAAACCGGCCTGCTCAATGGCCTCGCCTACGGTGCCGCTGAGCAGCTTGTTGTCATCTTCGTTATACAGGCTGAATCGGCCGCTTTCTTCGCTGCGCAGGATCAGCTCTTTGCCCAGATACTGCTCCGGGACATCCAGTTGAAAGACCGACACCGAATCACCGCCCCAGGCAAAACTGCCAAAGCCCAGCCAGGCCGGGGCCACCGGTTGCTCGGCAGTCGGCTGCCAACGACGATAGAAGAATGAGCCAACCATCGGAAACAGCTTGGGTTCGGCGGTCACGTCCAGGTTCAGGTTGCTGACTGCCTGACCTATTACCCGGCGAGATTTCAGCAGCTCGATTTCAGTGACCGCAGCAGAGGTGCCGGCAAACAGCTCGCTATCGCCCATCAAGCTGCCAAGACCGGATGACTTCTTCTCGATCTGCACCACGGCCCCTGCCACGTAGATGGGCGTGGCCAGCAGGGCATAGGCAATGCCGACAATGGCAAAGGCGCCGGTAAAGGCGGCAATGATCCATTTATTGTCGATCAGGGCACCAAACAGGGCCAGCAGGTCAATCTCGTCGCTGGATCTGTCTGAAGCGGTGTTCGGCGTATTCTGCATTGGTGAGTGTCATCCAGTGGGTGAAGGTAGTTATTTGAGATAGGGCAACCAGGCCGTAGCAGCCCTATCAAGCAAACGGTAAACGTGATCAAAGGCCGGGCGTTGCTGGCGGAAAGGGTCAGGTATCTCAGTGTCTCCCAGCCATTTGCCAAACAACAGGGTCTTGCCCCGAGCTTGCGGCGCCATAGCGTGAATCGACTTCAGATGACGCTGCTCCATCACCAGAATCAAGTCCGCGCCGGCCAGCATCTCCGGGCTCAGTTGCCGCGCTGCATGGTCCGGCAGGCTCAGTCCGGCTTCAGCCATAACCAGAGCAGCAGTCTGATCCACAGGCTTGCCAACCAAGGCACCCAGGCCCGCAGAGCTTACCGCAATGCCGGAACCGGCCAGCTTGTGTTGTAACAACGCCTGGCCGGTTGGGCTGCGACAGATATTGCCAACACAAACAACCAGAATGGATTTGATCATGGTCCCTTTTTCAATGCCTGATCAGCTTGATTCGGCGGCAATAATACCGACGCCCCAGCATAAACTGTAGTTCTATTACTTTTATGACGTCAAAAAAGCGCATTCCCGCGTCAGATCCGTCCATTCAAGCCTGGCTTTGTGAGCAAGCTCACAGATTGAATGCAGCCTGCAGGGTTAGTCTGTTCTTTACCGCCTTGGCATCAAAGGTAGAGCGCGGCACTGACCGCAAGTTCAACCATCGAGCCAGGGCGCTCCACTTGACATCCGCGGCAAAGGACATGCCCATGAACAGCGATTACCCTCTCATTACCCACCATGGCGCGGCCAAGGGCGTGACCGGCTCCTGCCATCAATTGTGGCTGGATGCTGAAACCAGCCTGCTGGTCGATTGCGGTCTGTTTCAGGGCGCGGAAAGCTCGGGGCAGGGTGCCGATGCCCAGCATCTGGCCATAGAGTTCAGTCTCGATACGGTCAAGGCCTTGATCGCCACGCACGTCCATATCGATCACATTGGGCGACTGCCCTGGCTTATCGCGGCGGGCTTCGGCGGGCCAGTGTATTGCACCCAGCCCTCGGCCATGCTTATGCCAACCGTATTGGAGGATGCCTTTATGGTCGGCGTGCAGCGCGATGCACAACTGGCCGAACGCTTTATCCAGCGCGTACAGCCGATGCTCAGTGGGCACCCTTACGCCACCTGGGTGACCTTGATTGAACGTGCGGATTTGCGCTGTCGTATCCGCTTCCAGCGCGCCGGGCATATTCTGGGCTCGGCCTGGGTTGAGGTTGATGTGCAGTATCCCGCCGCCAAGCGCAGCCGGCGGATTGTGTTTTCCGGCGACCTGGGAGCGCCCCATGCGCCCATGCTGCCGGCGCCAAAATCGCCCTATCGTGCGGATGTGGTGGTTCTGGAAAGCACCTACGGTGATCGCTTGCATGAGGATCGCCGTACGCGGCGCCAGCGCCTGCAGAGGGTCCTGGAGCAGGCGCTGGCGGATGGCGGTACCGTGCTGATCCCGGCCTTCAGTATTGGTCGTACCCAGGAGTTGTTGTACGAACTGGAGGACATCATCAGCCGCGCCCGTGCACAGGACAAGGCTGACAGGTCGGCCTGGAGCAGCATCCCGGTGATACTTGATGCGCCCCTGGCGGCACGTTTTACGGCGCTCTATCGCCAACTCCAGCCCTATTGGAACGACGAAGCACTGCGGCGTGTTGCCAAGGGCCGCAAGCCGCTCGGGTTTGAGCAATTGCTGACGGTTGAAACCCACGCCCAGCATCAGGCCATGCTCAACCGGCTGGCCCATACGCGCCAGCCCGCCATTGTGATTACCGGTAACGGCATGTGCAGTGCCGGGCGCATCGTCAATTACCTCAAGGCCATGCTGGGTGACCCTCGGCACAACATCGTATTTGTCGGCTATCAGGCGCATGGCACCCCAGGGCATGCCATTCAGCAATACGGTCCGCGTGGTGGCTATGTTGAATTGGACGGCGAGCGCTATCCAATACGCGCTGGCGTACACCGGCTTGGCGGCTACTCAGCCCATGCCGATCAGGCCGGTCTGCTGCGTTTTGTCACCGGCATGCGGCACTGGCCGCAGGAGGTCAGGCTGGTACACGGCGACGCAGAGGCCAAAGCTGCCCTGGCTGCGCTGTTGAAACAGGCTGGTGAAAAACGGGGCAAGCCCATCAGCGTAACCGGGCTTTTGTAGGGCCGGGCCTTGAGCAGGAACAAGTCGACTCCAGGCAAACCCCTTCGCGGTCAAGCCCGCTCCTACAAAAAACTCGG